>DATERP010000109.1:0-6900 GCA_035271385.1 Thiopseudomonas sp.
GCGGTGAGTATATGGATAAGCTGAAGTCATTTTTATTGCCTGTATTAGGGCTTGCGATCTTATCCATCAGCTTTTGGTACAGCGCAGGCTGGTTGCAGTTGTGTTCAGGTTTAGCACTGTTTTTATTCGGTATGCAGTGCCTTGAAGAAGGCTTAAAGCAACTGGCAGGTGGCCGTTTAGAGCAGCTGCTAGAGCGCAGTACCGCGACCCCTTTTAAAGGGTTTTTATTTGGTGTGGGTGGCACCATGGTGCTGCAATCCACCACCTTAATGTCGCTACTGACCATTGCTTTTATCAGTACTGGTTTGATTCAGTTGGCTGGTGGTATTTCAATTTTATTGGGAATTAACCTCGGTACCAGTGGTGGTATCTGGTTGTTAGCTGCAGCTGGGCAAAATTTTAGTCTCAGCCCTTTAGCCTTACCATTGTTAGTGTTTGGTGTGTTGGCTGGTTTTAATGGACCCAGCAGTAAAGCTGCTGGTCGAATAGTCTTAGGGATCGCCTTTATATTTTTAGGTATCGATGAAATCAAAGGAGGCTTTAACGCCTTTGGTAGCAGCGTCGATATGACGGGGCAAGGCTCCAGTGGTTTGTTGGGGCAATTGGCATTTGTGGCTATTGGTTTGGCATTAACCGCTGTGTTGCAGTCCAGTCATGCCACCTTGATGTTGGTTTTAGCCGCGCTGGCTGGTGGGCAAATTGAGTTGTGGCAAGGCATGGCGATTGCCATTGGTGGTAACGTCGGTAGCAGTGTCACCACGGCAATTGTAGGTTGGCTGGGCGGTAACCGCGGTGGTCAGCGCTTAGCTTTGGTCCATGTGCTGTTTAACATTTTAACCGGTATTATCACCTTGTTACTGCTCACCCCTTTGGCTTGGCTGTCGCAATGGCTGATGAATCATTTGGGTGCGGGCAATAACACGCTCTTGCAGTTGGCGATGTTCCAGACGTTATTTAACGTGATTGGGGTCGTGCTGTTTTGGCCATGGCAACGCCAATTGGAAGTTTGGTTGTGCCGCTTTTTACCTGACCGTAAAGAACCTAACGTGTTAATTGCCGATATTCAAACAGGCCAAAGTGCAGTGGTTGAGCAGCGTGTTTTGCCACAAACCCGTGCCCGTTACCTTAATGATGCCGCATTAGCCTCGGTGGATACTGCATCGCGCGCTGTGGTGCAGGAACTGCAGCACTTGGGGCGCTTAAGCCTAGAAGTGATTTGCCATGCTTTGTATCAACCGGTTGAGCAGCTTTCCAGTATTAAAGTAGATAATGAACGCTTAAATGCTCGCCCTAACGATGCTGAGTGCTTAGATGCCGAAGAGTTGTATCAGCGTCATATTAAAGGCGTGTATTCAGATTTATTGGGCTTTATGAGCCGCCTGGATGCGCAAATGGATGAAGAACATCAGCAATTTTGGATGACCTGCCAAGTGGTGGCTTTGCAGTTGGTGGATGCAGTTAAAGACGCTAAGCATTTGCAGAAAAACTTAGGTCACTACTTACGTAATGATCGCTCGCATGTGCATGATCATTATTTAGACTTGCGTCGGCATGTGCTGTGGGTCTTGCGCCAAGTGCGCGAAGTCGGGAGCTCTGAGTTGTCTGATGAGGTGTGGCGCAGTCGTATGGAGTGGATTGACGGTCAAGCGGCTAAGTTTGATGCGGATTTTCGCCATCGGATCTTTAGTGAAGTGCGCAGTCAGCAATTGGATAACTTACAGGCCAGTTCATTGATGAATGATTTAGGTTATTCCAGCCGTATTACCCAGAGTCTGCGCAATGTCTTGCAGTTGGGTTTAGTCGGCGATAATGAATTGCTCAGAGAAGTGCGCAGTTTAGGCGGTGACGATGATGATTTTCCGCTGATTCATCTGGGTTAGTTTTATTCGTGGCTCAAGCTAACACCTTGGCCGCGTGGGTCACTGGCTGCCGCACTACGCCCTGAATCTTTATGCCACCACAGCACTTGCTGGTTGCCGTAGTTGCGTGTCAGTTCTTCAACCTTGTGTCCTTTACGCTGTAAACGTTGTTGCTGCTGTGGCGTTAAGGCGCCGGGTTCAAAACCTAAGACATCAGGTAGATATTGGTGGTGAATGCGCGCAGCTGCGACCCATTGCGCTGGCGCTTGACCCTCTAAGTACGACAGCATCGCCAGCACATTCATGCTGGGAATCCGGCTGCCGCCCGGTGTGCCAAAAGCAGCGAAGTCCTCAGGGCCTTCTAGAAAACTTGGGCTCATGGACGATAAGGGGCGTTTGCCGGCTTGTATGCTGTTGGCTGCACTACCACTTAAACCATAAGCATTACTGCCGGAGAGATCCGCAGCAAAATCATCCATTTCATCATTGAGTAACACGCCGGTACCGGGCACGGTAAAGGCCGCGCCAAACATCATATTGAGAGATAAGGTAGCAGCCACAGCATTACCCTGCTGATCGAGCACTGCAAAATGCGTAGTGTGATCGCCTTCATGTGGCTGCGCACCGGGCTTTAGGCTGGCGCTGGGCGTGGCATGCTCAACATCAATGCTGCTGCTCATCTGCACAATATGTTGACGTGCCAGCAGTGCTTGCGTGGGGTTATCCACAAAATCAGGGTCACCGAGTAAGCCGCGGTCACGGTAAGCGCGGCGCAACACTTCAGTAATATAGTGCGCACGTTGTGCAGGCTCGGCTTGCTGCCAGGGTAGGCGTTGCAACATTAATAAACTTTGCGCAATGGCGATACCACCCGCTGATGGCAGAGGTGCGCTAATCAGGCGGCGCTGCTCGGCTAAGGGCACAATCAAAGGGGTGCGCCACTTCACTTTGTATGTTGATAAGTCTTGTGGTGACCAAATACCGCCAGCCTGCTGCACCGCATTGATCATTTTTTGCGCAAAGGGGCCACGGTAAAAGCTTGTAGAACCTTGTTCGGCCAACATGCTTAAAGTGGCGGCTAATTCAGGCTGGCGCAATCGCCAGCCTTGCGCTGGAATCGCCTGCTGATGTAGAAATAAGCGTGCGGATTCTGCATCGTTTTGTAGAGCTTTTAAACGCCAGCCCGCACGTTCTTGATACACAGCGTCAACGGCAAAACCATCGCGCGCCAAAGCAATCGCGGGTGCAAGGTTCGTGGCAAGCGGTAGGCGTGCATGACGTTTAGATAACTCACCCAGCGCTGCTGGGATACCTGGAATAGCAGCCGCTAATGCACCGTCGAGCGACAGCTTGGCATCCACTACGCCATCGACTCGATACAGATCAGCGTGTGCTGCTAGAGGTGCACGCTCGCGCGCGTCTAAAAATTGATAATCAGGATTTTTGCCGGCACGGCGTAATAAATAAAAACCACCACCGCCTAAGCCAGAACCATAGGGTTCAACCACAGCTAACGCAGCAGTGACCGCAATGGCTGCATCAATTGCATTGCCGCCTTGCTGGAGAATTTCAATTCCAGCTGCGCTGGCTAAGGGGTGAGCAGTACTGACATAGGCCTGCTTAGGCAGTTGTTCGGCAGATGCGACAACCGCCCAGCAGAGCAGAACGCTCAGTAAAGTAGTCTGTAACCGACCCATAATGCTGATTATGCCTGACCGGTGATGATCTTATATTTTTCCATCAACTCGTCTTTGCTTTCGACATTATTAACATCCAATGGGATGCAATCTACTGGGCACACCTGCACGCATTGCGGTTCATCATAGTGGCCGACACATTCAGTGCACAGGTTAGGATCAATTTCGTAGATCTCTTCACCTTGGGTAATTGCACTGTTAGGGCATTCTGGTTCACAGACGTCACAGTTAATGCAGTCATCGGTAATGATTAATGACATGGAGCAACTCCTATAGAGCAATAAAGGCACAATGCCAAAATTATGGGGTTATTGTGCCGCAATCTAAGCCAGCGCGCAGCATCAGTGAGGCTGATACTTGCCTTGCATCACTTCTTATAGCGTTCAGCTAAGGCTTTGGCTACTACAGGGTGGACAAACTCAGAGATATCGCCATTCAATGCTGCAATCTCGCGCACTAAAGTCGAGGAAATAAATGAATATTTCTCTGAAGGAGTGAGGAATAAGCTTTCTACATCGGGTGCTAATTTACGGTTCATGTTCGCCAGTTGAAACTCGTACTCAAAGTCCGATACGGCACGTAAACCACGCATAAATACGTTGGCATTCACTTCTTTAGCAAAGTGTGCAAGTAAATTGTTAAAACCAATGACTTCAACATTGGGTAAGTGCGCAGTGACTTCTTGAGCCAAAGCGACACGCTGCTCCAAGCTAAACAACGGACCCTTTTTAGGGTTAGCAGCGACCGCCACAATGACGTGGTCAAAGAGACGCGCAGCACGTTCAATTAGATCGGTATGACCACGAGTAATCGGGTCAAAGGTTCCCGGGTACAAAACACGGTTCATTGCGACGTCCTTTAATGCGTTAAAAGTTGTGCAATCTTAACGCAGCAACACAGGGAGCGCAAAAAGGATTAAAGAAACTGAGTTAGAGCAGATGCGGATTGCATCTATTAAGAAAAAAGGATGCTAGACAAGAGATTCGCGCTGGGGGTATGCAGTGCCATACGCAGCAAGGGAGTGCGTATGGCTAGCATGCTGTAGCAGCTTAAACGATTATGGCTGGATTAATGACGCCACTGTAGTTCTCTGGCTCAATCAGCGCACGGTGCAGGGCAATAATCGCCGCATCGTAATCACTTTCTTGCACCACAATCTGCATCTCAACCTGACGAATGGTCTGTTGCAGGGCTTGAATACTGATACCCGCATCAGCCAAGGCTGTGGCAGTTTTTGCCAGAATGCCTTTGACCTTCATATTCGAGCCAATCGCCGAAACAATTGCCACGTTATGCACAGTTACTTCAGCGCTGGAGTAGTGTTCTTCAATCAAGCGTACAGCACGATTAATAATCTTGCGTGAACCGGCACAGTAATAAGTAATACTGTTGGCATCGCGTGATTTGTTCACTACATACAACTTAAGTTTCTTGATGATATCGGTGATTTCAGAGTCGTAATTCATATCGCCAAGCATTTCTTGGTCAAAGACTTCGATACCAAACAAATCTTTACGACCGGCAATAATCTCCACGCGTGGCGTGGTGCTGGCGTAACCTTTGCAAATCAAGGTACCAGCATGCTCAGGCTCGAAGGCGTTTTTAATACGCAGCTCAACACCGGCACGGCGCAAGGTTTTACCAGCGCGTGGGTGAATGGCTTCCATCCCTAAGTTCGACAGTTGGTCAGCCACGTCATAGTTGGTCATACCGATGGTCACGACTTTGTCGGCGCCAACTAGATTTGGATCAGCAGTACTTAAGTGAAACTCTTTATGAATAATGGCTTCTTTGGCACCGGTTGCTGCAGCAATTTGCGCGAAAGTAATCTCGGTATAACCGCGATCAAAGGTGTTCATCAAGCCTTCAGTGCAGTGGGTATAGCCTGGAGCAATCACTAGCTCTTTACTGAAGTCGATATCTTTAAAATGATGCGCGATCATCTCGTTAAACGCCATCGGCTCAGCGGCTTGCCAACCGGTCAGATCAGCAAAGCGTGCATTAACGCCTTTAAGCTTTAATGCTAAAACGGTATTAAAGGCACTGTGCGCTTCACCTAAAGAAGCGAGCATTTCACGCACTTTCATCAGGTGTTCGGTCAGTTGGAAGTGACCAAAATTACACAGCTGATGTAGGCTGTGCATTACTTCAGCGCAGTCATCAATACGGCTATTAATAAATTGGTTGGCTTGTTCAAGGGCATGCTGGCTGTCAGTAAAGATTTCAGCGTTTTTGGCTAGCATCGCCTCACGCACCTTTTCTAAAGGCTCTTGCCAAGCTTCTTCGCCACTTGCTTCGGCAAAGCGTTGATAAACGCCGGCTTCACCGGTTTTTTTGTGCTCAAGCAAATCGTTGGTCATACCGCTATAAGCAGATACAACAAAAATACGTTGGTACAGACCGTGTATAGGATGTTTTGTTAAGAAAATATTCTCTAACACGTCGTTGAAGCAGCTCATTGAAGTGCCGCCAATTTTTTCTACGGTATGCATGAATGTGCGTCCGTTATCAATAAGTTAATCAAGAGGGATGAGTCCAGCGCAGGATACGCAACTCATACAGTTGAGTGTCGCCACCAAGCGTGTAGGTGGCACGGACACTCGAAGTGTAATTAAGCGGCGTCTGAATAACTAGAGCCGCTTAGGTTTTTCACGCTGAATCTAATAAATGACGATTAAAGCGGGTAGACACCGTTCTCATCGTGCACTTCTTTACCATTGAGCGGCGGGTTAAACACGCAGGCCAACTTCATATCTTCAGAGCCACCACGCAACATATGCTCATCGTGCTTATCCAGTACATATAAAGTACCAGGTTCAATTTTGTAGACTTTACCGTCAGCGATGGTTTCAATCTCACCGTTACCACTGATGCAGTACACCGACTCTAGGTGGTTTTGATACCAGATATGGGTTTCAGTGTTGGCATAGATAGTGGTGATGTGGAACGAGAAACCCATATTGTCTTCTTTGAGCAACATGCGGGTACTTTCCCAGGTCTCTGTAACGACGCGACGATCACTGCTTTCTGCTTCTTTAAGGGTACGAACAATCATAATAAAACTCCGCTAAGCGCTGCTGGCTTAATAGTGCCAGCAGCGTTCATCAATAAGGTTAGATCAAGGTCTTAAGTGCTAGGACTTAAGAGGCTTTTACTTCTGCTTGGCTGGGTAATACAGCCGCAAAAGCATCATCTAAAATATCCATGGCTTGGTTAATTTGCTCATGGGTAATGGTCAGTGGGCACAGGCATTTAACCACCTGGCTATGGTTACCACTGGTTTCAATCACTAGGCCATTTTCAAAGGCGTGCTCACAAATCTGTGCAGCCACTTCGCCATTGGC
>DATERP010000110.1:0-5000 GCA_035271385.1 Thiopseudomonas sp.
GTATTTAATACTGAGCAAACAGATGTGAGCAATCAGGCTGCGGTGTTTGAGCGTGTTGAAGTTGAGCGTGCGGATGGTTCAGTGCATGTGCAAACTTTAGATGAGCCTGAAGATCAAGCAGTCGCTGCAGCATTGGATAATCCCACTTTAATGAGTTTACAAGAGCAGTTATTGACAGAAGTTGATGAGGCGCAAGCTTTGAATTCTACTGTTGAAGATGCAGAGCGCAATCAGCAGACACCTGTCGTAGAGACCCAAGCGCCCGTTGCAACGCTTGTAGAGGAGCAAGTCACTGCAAGCACTGTGACACCGGCACCAACCGCACCAACAGTACCAACAGCGCCAGTTAGCACTGGGCTTGCACCGGGCATGGGCGACTTACAGTTGAGTTTTGAAAACGACTGTTGGTTGCGCGTGGTTGATGCCAACGGTAAGGAAATAGTCAGTGGAATTAAGCGTGCCGGTGACACACTGCGCGTAACAGGCAAGGCACCTTTAGATGTGCACCTAGGCTTCGCTAAAGGGGTAGGTGTTATTTATAATGGTGAGTCTGTCGATATCAGTTCGGCGATTCGTGCTGAAACTGCCAGAATTAAATTGGGCCAATAATTATGCATGGACAATCTTTAATTAAGCGTCGTATTTCACGAAAGATTTATGTGGGATCGGTCGCTGTGGGTGGTGATGCACCGATCAGCGTACAAAGTATGACCAATACTGATACCTGTGATGTGGATGCGACTGTTGCGCAAGTTTTGCGTTTAGAAGCAGCCGGTGCCGATATCGTACGGATTTCAGTGCCTGATATGGAATCAGCTGAGGCCTTTGGTCGCATTAAAAAGTTAGTCAACGCACCCTTAGTGGCTGATATTCACTTTGATTACCGTATTGCTTTGCGCGTCGCTGAGTTGGGTGTGGATTGCTTGCGTATTAATCCGGGTAATATTGGTAACGAAGCACGGGTTAAAGCGGTTGTTGATGCGGCGCGTGATCGTGGGATTCCAATTCGTATCGGGGTCAATGCCGGGTCATTAGAAAAAGATTTGCAGAAAAAATACGGTGAACCCACGGCTGAAGCCTTGGTTGAGTCAGCGTTGCGCCATGTTGAGCATCTGGATCGTTTAAACTATCCCGACTTTAAAGTCAGCGTGAAAGCTTCAGATGTATTTATGGCGGTGGATGCTTACCGTCAGCTGGCTAAAGTCATTGAACAGCCGATTCATTTGGGTATCACTGAAGCTGGTGGCTTGCGCTCAGGTACCGTAAAGTCAGCGGTTGGCTTGGGTATGTTACTGGCGGAAGGTATTGGTGATACGTTGCGTGTCTCTTTAGCGGCTGATCCTGTTGAAGAAATTAAAGTCGGTTTTGATATTTTAAAATCATTAAAACTGCGTTCACGCGGTATTAACTTTATTGCTTGCCCAAGTTGTTCGCGCCAAAACTTTGATGTGGTGAAGACCATGAACGAGTTGGAAGTGCGCCTCGAAGACTTGTTGGTACCACTGGATGTGGCAGTGATTGGCTGCGTGGTCAATGGTCCTGGCGAAGCAAAAGAAGTGCATGTGGGTTTGACCGGTGGATCGCCAAACTTGGTGTACATCGATGGCAAACCTGTGCGTAAACTCAATAATGACAATTTAGTGGATCAGTTAGAATCACTGATTCGCCAGCGTGCCAGTGAAAAAGTTGCGGCCGATGCTGCACTGATCGTGCGCAGTTAATTATCAAGGAATATTTGTGAGCAAACCATTACAAGCCATTCGTGGTATGAACGATATTTTGCCAGAGCAAACACCGCTTTGGCGTTATTTTGAAAAGACTGTTGCTGACTTGTTAGATGGTTATGGCTACCGTCAAATTCGCATGCCCATTGTTGAGTTCACAGAGTTGTTTCGACGCTCGATTGGTGAAGTCACCGATATCGTCGAAAAAGAAATGTACACCTTTGCCGATCGTAATGGCGATTCGTTGACCTTGCGTCCAGAAGGTACCGCAAGCTGCGTGCGCGCAGTATTGGAGCACAGTTTGGCCAGCGGTGGTCAGGTGCAAAAGCTCTGGTACCAAGGTCCGATGTTTCGTCACGAACGTCCACAAAAAGGTCGTTACCGTCAGTTTCATCAGATCGGTGTTGAAGCCTTTAACTTGGCCGGACCTGATGTTGATGCGGAGTTGATTGTTTTAACCTGGCGTTTATGGAAAAAGCTAGGCATCAGTGAGCATGTGACTCTAGAGCTCAATAGCTTGGGTACACCCGCCTCGCGTGCGGTATATCGCGAAGCTTTGGTTGAGTATTTAAATGCCCGCCATGATCAGTTAGATGAAGACAGTCAGCGCCGAGTGTTAACCAATCCACTGCGTGTGCTGGACAGTAAAAATCCTGATACTCAAGCCTTACTGGGTGATGCGCCGCAACTTGAAGACTACCTAGATGAAGCTTCGCAGGCACACTTTGCTGGTTTACGTGCGCGTTTAGATGCTGCAGGTGTGCCTTATGTGATTAACCCACGTCTAGTGCGTGGTCTTGATTACTACAGTGAAACAGTGTTTGAGTGGGTGACGGATCAACTTGGCGCGCAAGGTACTGTGTGTGCGGGTGGTCGTTACGATGGCTTAATCGAACAAATGGGGGGCCGTGCGACCCCGGGTGTTGGCTTTGCGATGGGCATTGAGCGTTTGATTTTAATGCTCGAAACATTAGACCAAATTCCTGCAGAATTATCCCGCCAGATTGATGTCTATTTCTGTGCCTTTGGCGAAGCCAGTGAGTTGGCGGCGCTTGCATTAGCTGAGCAATTACGTGATAGCGTACCGGGCTTGCGCTTGCAGGTGAATGCCGGTGCGGGTAGTTTTAAAAGTCAGTTTAAAAAAGCTGACAAAAGTGGCGCATTATATGCCTTAATATTGGGCGAAGATGAGTTACAGTCCAAAACCGTTGCGATTAAACCGCTGCGAACTGACGCTGAGCAACAGTCGGTCGCGTGGGATGCTTTAAGTGAGCATTTACAAAGCAGCCTGCAACACGACGCATCGTTGACTAAATAGGAGTCTTGGCGTGAGCGATTACACTGAAGAAGAACAAATTGCGCAGATTAAAGAGTGGTGGCAACGTAACGGTAAGCCTTTATTAGCCGGTGCTGCTTTAGCTTTAGTGCTGGTATTTGGCTGGAAAGGCTGGCAAAAACACCAAGACACTCAGGCGCAAACAGCCTCGGTGCTCTATCAGCAGTTGCTGGATGTGGCCTTAGTGCCAAGTGAGCAAGTTGACGCGCAACAGGTGGCTAAGTTGTTAGCAGAGCTGAAGAAAGTCAATCAAAGCAGTGCTTATGCACAGTATGCAGGTTTATTAGCAGCTAAAGTTGCGGTGGACAATAATCAGTTGGATGACGCCAGTTTAGAGCTGAATGCTATTTTAGCTAAACCAGCGAATGACACCTTGGCCGAATTAGCGCGTCAGCGTTTAGCGCGAGTGCTATTAGCACAAGAAAAAGCTGAGCAAGCATTACAATTGCTTGATGTTAAAGTTGCACCTGCTTTTGCGGCAACCCGTGAAGAATTACGCGGTGATGCATTGGTCGTGTTAGCGCGCCCAGAGGAAGCTAAAGCGGCTTATGAGCAAGCCAAGCAAGCTTTATCTTCTGAAGCTGCCGCGGGTAACTTATTAATGAAACTTGATAACCTAAGTGAAAAGGATGCCTAACTTGAAACGATACAAGTATGTGGCTGTATTGGCCTTAGCACTGGTGGTCGCGGGCTGTAGTAGCGCGAGCAAAAAAGAATTAAAACCGCAGGCGTTAGAAAAAATTACTGCTGAAGTGCAGTTAAAGAAAGAGTGGAGTACATCTATTGGCGCAGGGCAGGGTAAACTGTGGAATACCTTAACCCCAGCTGTGGATGGCGATCGCTTATATGTGACTGATATTACCGGTCGCGTATCTGCTCTGGATCGCTTTACGGGTAAAGCTGTGTGGACACGTAAACTCAAACTGAATGTTTCAGGTGGTGTGGGCGTGGGTGCAGATATGGTGTTGTTGGGTACGCTCAATGGCGACGTGATTGCTTTAGATGCCAATACCGGTGCAGACCTGTGGCGCAGTAAAGTGACCAGTGAAGTATTGGCGGCTCCAGCAACCAATGGCGACGTAGTCGTAGTGCAGACACAAGATGACCGTTTAATCGCTTTAGAAGCCTCATCAGGTGCACAGCGCTGGATTTATGAAAGCACGCCTGCAGTGCTGACTTTGCGTGGCACAGGTGCGCCCTTAGTCACTGATTATGTGGCCTATGCGGGTCTGTCGACCGGTAAAGTGATTGCGGTTGATACACAGCGTGGCTTACCTATTTGGGAGCAGCGCGTGGCTGTTGCCAGCGGTCGAACTGAACTTGAGCGTATGGTAGATATCGATGGTGGCTTACTGTTGTCAGGTAACACCTTGTACGTCACCACATATCAGGGTCGTGTTGCAGGTTTGGATGCGCAAAGTGGCCAGATTTTTTGGCAGCGTGATGCTTCCAGCTATGTGGGTGCTGCAGAAGGTTTTGGTAATGCGTATATCAGTTTAGCTGATGGCGTTATTGAAAGTATCGATGAGCGTTCATCCACTGCAATGTGGAGCAATAAATCCTTATTACGTCGCCAATTATCAGCGCCTGCAGTGTTTTCAAGTTATATTGCCGTTGGTGATCTTGAAGGTTATTTACATGTGTTGAGCCAAGTTGATGGTCGCTTTGTGGCGCGCACTCGACTGGACAGTAAAGGCTTACGTGTACAACCCTTAGTGGTTGGCGGCTGGATGTATGTTTACGGAAATGGCGGCAAACTGAGTGCTTTGACCATTAAGTAAACTGTTAGATAGTTTTTTATCTAACAAAGAGTTTAGCCGCTGTCGTTAGGTCGACAGCGGCTTTTGTGTTTTTTGAATTATCGCTGGAGGAGCCAATGGTTCCCGTAATTGCTCTGGTGGGCCGACCGAATGTCGGCAAATCGACGTTGTTTAACCGCC
>DATERP010000111.1:0-43460 GCA_035271385.1 Thiopseudomonas sp.
CAGATTTGCGCAATATCGCTAAAGCGGCGCCCGGTTCTAAAGTGTATGTGCGTATTTTGACTGAAGGCTCAGCCTCAGCGGACTGGCCGTTATCACGTAAGTTTGGCTGCCAAACTGATATGGCCATGGACTTATTAGTGTTGGCGCGTGAGTTAGGCTTAGTGCCTTACGGTGTATCCTTCCACGTCGGTTCGCAGCAGCGTGAAATCGGTTCATGGGATGCGGCGATTGGTAAAGTGAAAATCATCTATGAGCGCTTGCGTGATGAAGATGGTATTCGCTTGCAGATGATCAATATGGGCGGCGGTTTCCCAGCCAACTATTTGAACAAAACCAATACCTTGCAAGCCTATGCTGAAGAAATTACACGTTTTTTAAAAGAAGACTTTGGCGATGAAATGCCAGAAATTATTCTTGAACCAGGCCGTTCGCTGATTGCTAACGCCGGTATCTTAGTCAGTGAAGTGGTGTTGGTTTCGCGTAAATCACGCACCTCTGTCGAGCGCTGGGTGTATACCGATGTGGGTAAGTTCTCGGGTTTGATTGAAACCATGGATGAGTGCATTAAGTTTCCGATCTGGACCGAAAAACAGGGCGAGATGGAAGACGTAGTGATTGCCGGACCCACCTGTGACAGTGCCGATATTATGTATGAAAACTACAAGTACGGTTTGCCACTGAACTTGGCCAGCGAAGACCGCCTCTATTGGTTATCAACCGGTGCTTACACCACCAGTTACAGTGCAGTTGAATTTAACGGCTTTCCACCGTTGAAGTCGTACTACCTGTAAGGCATTTAGAATGCAAAAGCCTGCTCACAGTGCAGATTGTGAGCGGGCTTTTTTATGCCTACAAGGTTATGCTTAGAACTGGTAGGTAGCTGACATCCATAAGCGGCGACCTTCTTCGATCGAGCCGGTGGTGGACTTGCCAGAGTGGGTGTAATCGGTGCCGTAGGCAACACCATTGACTAAACCTTTGTCGTAAGTGTTATAAGCTTTACCTTTAACAAAGTCTTTATTGAGCAAGTTATAAATTGTTGCATTAAAAGCCAATGCATCAGTGGCTTGGTAGGAGCCGCCTAGGTGGAATAGGGTATAGGCCTTAGTTTCGCTGCCAAGAGTGTTGTAAATCGACTGGTCTGTAGAGTATTTTCCACCATCGCTTAAATTTGCATATTTGCTAGTAAAGCGTGAGCGCTTGCCGCGGTACTCTGTGTTGAGCCAGAGATTGAGTTTGTCATTCGCTTCCCAGTTTAAGCTGGCGTTGGCTAAATGACGGGGTGTGTTAGTGAGTTGCGCGCCTTTGTCTTTACCGCTTTTTTGCTCACTATCGGTGTAGGTGTAGTTACCTTTGATGCTCCAGTTGTCAATAAAGTACCATTGCGCAGCGAGCTCAACACCTTTGGTGACAGCATCATTCACGTTGATGTACTGTGAGCATAAACCGCCGTTATATGGGCAACTTATACTGTTTTCGCTTTGGCTGATTTTATCTTTAAATTTATTATGGAAGAGTGTGGCGTTGGCATTAAATCCATCCAAGTTATCAAAGTAGGCGGCCAGCTCTGTGCTGGTACTTTTTTCTGGTTTGAGGTTTGGATTACCAATAGTAATGGTCTGGCCTTGTTTGGTAGCACCATTGACACCATTGTGTAAATCATTCAGGTCTGGTGTTTTATAGCCTTTGCTGACACCACCTTTCAGTGTCCAGTTATCCGTAGTATTCCAAACTAAATATGCGCGAGGACTAAAATGTCCGCCAAAGGCTTGGTGACGGTCATAACGACCACCTAAGGTGAGGGCTAAATCATCAATAATATGCCATTCATTTTCAGCAAAGATGGCGGCCGACTCTTGTTTGAAGGTATCTGTGGCGATGCCATCTTCAAGTTTTGAATCAATATATTGAGCACCGATAGTAGTCATATTGTTGTCTGTAATTGGCGCAACAAATTTAGTATCTAGAATCAGGTCTTTTGATTTTAAGGTGCGATTATCACCCGCAATAATGCTGGGGAAAGATGCATTCGGCGCTTGACCAATATTGTTGCCAGGAATGGTGCGGCCCAGTGTTTCTGTAGTGTTATAAGTCACAGCGCTATCTAATGTGCCAAGTTCAAAACTGCCTGTATGAGTTAATGCATACTGGGTGCGTTCAAATTTTTGCTCATCGGTGTAGCCAAGAGCTTTGTTTGAAGGGCCATTACAATCCTCATTTTGTCCATCAAGAGTACCCAGTTGACACTCATCATTATTATAACGCTGACGACCTTTTTCAAAATCTAAGGCAAAATCATGATCATCATGTGGGGTCAGGTTTAAGCGTGCACCAAAGTTAAAGTTTTGTGCTTCAACTGGCGAGGGACCGCGCTTGCTTACATCGATACCGCTGCCATATTTAAGATTTGATTCTTTGCGATCAAAGAAACTACCGCGTACATTCAGGCCTAACAAACCATCCACCAAAGGACCGCTGGTGTAAAAGCTGGTGCCGCCGGTATCACCAAAGTCACGCTCTTCTTGGTAGGTATAATCCGCCGTCACACTACCGGTCCACTCAGTACCCACTTTCTTGGTGATGATATTAATCACGCCGCCCATGGCATCTGAACCATAGAGGGTCGACATCGGGCCACGAATCACTTCAATGCGCTCAATGGCAGACATGGGCGGCATAAAGCTGGTGGAAGTTTCGTTAAAACCGTTGGGCGTGACGTTACCCGCTGGATTTTGACGGCGACCGTCAATCAAAATTAAAGTGTAGTCGCTGGGCATACCGCGCATGCTGATATTTAAGCCGCCGGTTTTACCTGTGCCTTGCTTAATATCAATCCCCTCAACATCATCCAACGCTTGCGCAAGATTGCTATAGCGTTTTTTTTGTAGGTCGGCATTGCTGACCACAGAAATACTGGCCGGAGCATCAGTGATTTTCTGCTCAAAACCAGAGGCACTGACGACAGTTGAACCCAGTTGTGCTGGTGATTGAGCAGCAAAAGCAACGCTGCAGCTGAGTACAGAGCAGGCAAGAAGTGAATAAGTAAAGGGGATACGCATAGCAAACTCCAAATAAGAATGCTGCGCATGCTAACCATTCGCAATTGCTATGTAAACAGTATTGCGAACTATTATTATTCAAAGGTGTCTAGCCGCTACTCATTTATGCTCGATAGATTGGCATATTAGGCCGTAAGGTTGCTCAAGGTTTAATATAAATCTGTTCGGTAGCGTCCTTGTTGTTGCAGGCTCTGCATCTGTTCTTCACCAAGCAGTTGCGTCAGTGTCTGCTGCACGCCACGGCCCATACCTTGCAAGCTTCCACACACATAAATGGTTGCGCCTTGGGTGAGCCAATCGATTAAACGTTGCTGGTGTTCGTGCAGATAATCTTGCACGTAGCGAGGTGAGATAGGGGCACGTGAAAATGCGTAATCCAGATGCGTTAAATGTTGGCTCTTATGCCATTGGCCTAATTCTTCCGCGAGAATTTTATCGGTCAGAGGGCTGCGCTCACCCAGAATCAGCCAGTTCTGACTCAGTGTTGGACGTTCAGCAATATGTGCTCTGAGTCCAGCGATACCACTACCAGCACCAATAAAAATGGCGGGTTTGCTGTTATGTACTGCGTGGAAATTTGGTTTGCTGCAGAGGCTAAATTCAAGCGGCTGATGAATGTCTAAGTTGTGACACAACCAGCCAGAACACAACCCGACTGTGTTGTTTTCATCATAATGAGCCCGCACTATCAGCTCTAAATAATTGCTTTGCGCGCTGGAGGCAATGGAATATTCGCGGGTGCGATGTTCTGGATTATTGTGCGGATGAATTAACAGAGTATCGCCGGCTTGCCACCTATTGTGCGTAGTTTTAAAACGCAGCTTATAGAGTCCTGGGCTGGTGCTAAAGGGGTTCAGATGTGTGCGCTCAATCAGCGTTGCAGTAAACCATGCCGGTTGATAATAGCTGGATGCTTGTGCAGGAATAGACAGTAATTGAGCAATCTGCAGATTCCACAATTCAAGATCACTGGCCTGCATAGTGTCTACAGTCATCAAGGGTAGGCAAACGTGCGCACCTTGAGCGACCAAGCGTGTTTGTAGTTGTGTGGCAAAGGCACAAAAATCTGGGTAGCTGCTGTCGCCTAAGCCTAAGGTATGAATCTGTAAATGTTGTAGATTGCAATCGGCAGATAAACGTTTTAAAAACTGTCGTGCATGGTCCGGTGCTTCGCCATCACCAAAAGTGCTGACGATAAAGATAATCTGCTTGCTGTGCTGTAGATGCCTGGTGCTCAGTTGATCTAAAGCTAAACAATGAGCGGGCTTTCCCGCTGTTATCAGTTGTTGCTGTAGCTGCTGGGCAAGCTGTTGTGCGTTGCCACTTTGGCTAGCCCAAACGATCAGTCGATCATTTTTGCTAGTATGCACAGGCTGTGGTTTGGCGCGATAACCGCGCCAAACCCAGATGCAAAATCCGCAGTAACTGAGCAGTAGGGCAGCTGCAATCAGCTGGCGTGTACTGTCGGCAACGATCTCAAACATAAGCGCTTAGGGTGCCAACACTTCGAGTGTAGCGGTGTAGCTGGCACGCTTTTGTGTTGCAGGTGAGTTAGCATTTTTGATTGGCTGGTTACTGGTTGCTTCTAGCCAGTACATACCCGCTTGTGGCCATGTCACAGAGAATGCACCCTCTTTATCTGTGGTGAGAGTGATCTCGTTGAGATCGTCGCGGTAGCGAATGCCCTCTGGAATGATTGCGACTTTCAAGTCTGCAGCAGGCTTACCGTCGATAATAAAGGCAAATTGCGCAGCTTCACCGGCCACTAAATCGTTCGGGTGGGTTTTGGCGACCAACTCTAAACCTTGATTGGTCGGCTTGAGGACTTGTTCGCTGGGCTGGCCTGAGGTGACAAACACTTCCATGCGGCTGGCGCTTTCAGTGACTTGCAGTTTTTCTGCATCTTGAGGTACTTGTTTGACAAAGTCAGCAGCTTTACCCGACCAGCGGCGCATTTGGCCATTTTCTTCATAGCGCGCAGATAAACCTTGATTAGCAATGGCTAGCTTCCACGTGCCTTTTTGATCCAATTGCACATCGAAGGTACTGCGGTAGCGACCGGTATTGCCATATTGCGGTTGAGCTAAACTGCCATCTGGACGAATAATTTTTAGCTGCGCACGCGGGCGTGCTGGAGCGGGTTTGGCGTCTTTAGCGGCTGGTTTTTGCCCAGGCATCACTAAGGGTTCACCGACACCTTCAATTTGTAGGGGGAAGTGTTCGAAATAGAAAATATCATTAGATACCGCTGCGTCCACGGTAATCCAAGGTTCATCGCCTGACAGTACAGTCGCTGAAGGCAGCATCCACGCACGGTGAGCGTTTGCACTGAGTGGTAAGCACAGCGTTAAAGCCAGTGCGGTCCATTTAAGCATGGGTTTCATTATTGAATCTCCTTAAGGGTTGATAGTCAGAGTAATACGGCCAAGTTCATTGCTACCTTGTACGGTTGCCGTTTGTGTCTCTTGTGCTGGCCAGCTGAAGGGTATACGCAGAATTTCACGGCCGCCGACTTCTCGAGCCGCTTCAATCAGTAACTCGTATTCGCCTGTTTGCAGTTGCTTTAACGCTGCGCTGTCGCTGTTAAAGTTGATTGTGTGAGTACCTACGGCGCGGGTTGCACCGCTGACACCATCAACCGGCAACTCAAGGCTACGACCATTACGACGCCACCATTGGCGCATATCTTTGAGCCACTTTTCGCCTTCCTTATTTTTCATTTTTAGGTCGTACCAGACATTCAAATCAGCAATGTGCTGGTTGTCTTGTTCGATCCATAGGGCCACGTAAGGACGATGATATTCAGCAACATCAAGGCGAGGTATTTCGACCTCAACCTGTAGGTCAGCAGCACTGACGGGTATGCAGGTTGCTAACGCGCACAGAGCAAAGGCTTTTTTAAGCATGGAGCGGTCCTTTCTTAATGAATAAATAACAGCATGATGAGTAAAGGGATGACTAAACCGGCCAAGGTGACAGGCCAGGTGCTAGGACGCATTTTGGTTTGTCGCAGTAGGAGCCACAATCCAGTGAAGCTAAAGACCACGCAAACCCCTGCGAAAATATCAATAAACCAAGACCAAGCCTCACCGGTATTGCGGCCTTTATGCAGGTCGTTGAAGTAAGAAATCCAGCCGCGATCAGTGCTTTCATACAACAGTTCGCCACTCTCTAGATCAATACTCAGCCAGCCATCGCCGCCGGGGCGCGGCAAAGCCACGTACAGCTCATCAGCTGACCACTCAGCATCAGTCAAACTGATCGAGCGATTGAGTTGCTGTTGCAGCCAATCTTGAATTGAGTCGGGTAAGGTTTGTTGGCTAAAAGCACCCTTAAGCTCAGCACGTAAAGGCTTAGGCAAAACGACTTCTAAGGTTTCAATAGTAGGTTTCGCACTAATTTGGCTGGCGTGATTGAGCGTGATACCAGTGACAGCAAATAACAGCATGCCAGCCAAGCATAATGCTGAGCTGATCCAGTGCCATTGGCGTAAAGTGCCGAACCAAGAAAGCGACATATTAAATAAGCTCATAAAGCATGACGCCCTGCGGTAGTCATGCTAGTTGCATAGGTTTTATTTAGAAGTTGTAGGTTGCTGATAGCCACAGACGACGGCGCTCTTGGTTGTTGTTGTATTTGTTGTCATACGATATGGCACCGGTTTTTGTATTGCTAACGTAGGGCGTGTATTTGATAAAATCTTTATCAAATAGGTTGTAGATTGTGGCGTTCAATACAACATTGTCTGTCGCTTGGTAGCTGCCACCGAGGTGGAACAATGTGTAAGCTTTGTAGTCACCGAATGTGTTGTAAGCCAGATTTTCAGCAGCGCTGGTTCTTCTAAAGCGTTCGCTGCGATATTCTGCTTTCAGCCAAGCATTGAGCTGGTTTGTGGCTTGCCAGTTTAAGTTGGTATTGAAGAGGTGGCGCGGTGTGTCGGTGAGTGCCCAGCCTTTATTTGCACCACTTTTTTGCTCGGTTTTAGTGTAGGTATAGTTAGCATTCAGGCTCCAGTCTGGGGCGAAT
The DNA here is from genome assembly GCA_035271385.1 of Thiopseudomonas sp. Classification (GTDB taxonomy): domain Bacteria; phylum Pseudomonadota; class Gammaproteobacteria; order Pseudomonadales; family Pseudomonadaceae; genus Denitrificimonas. Next base: position 7,086 of record DATERP010000111.1, read on the forward strand.
AAGTAACGGCCTGCCAGTTCGATCCCTTTGGTCGTTGCTTCATCTACGTTAACTGCTTTAGAAAATGTGGGTGCTGCAGTGTTCCAACCTGGGCCAATATCAATGCAGCCCGCGCTGTTGTTGACTTGGCAGTTATCCACTCTGACCGACGATAATTTGTCTTCAAACTTGTTGTGAAAGAATGTGATGTTGGCATTGAAGTCAGTGAGGTTGTCAAAGTACACACCAAACTCAGTACTGATTGAGGTTTCAGGTATGAGATCTGGATTACCAACCAATGGGATCTTGCCTTGGCCACCAAAACCATTGATGCCGCTCGCGAGTTGTTGTAGTTCGGGAGCTTTAAAACCTTTACTGCGACCACCTTTTAGAGTCCAGTTGTCGCTCGCATTCCAGACTAAATAAGCGCGCGGGCTATATTCGGTACCAAAGTTGTTGTGATGGTCGCGACGCACACCGAGAGTGAGAGCAAAGTCATCATGGAAGCGCCATTCATCTTCAATAAATATCGCATTCATGCGGTGTTTAAAGGTATCCAGTACGACACCGTCAATCATTTCTGCTTTGTACAGTTGGCCGCCTACGCTGAAGTTATGATCGGCCAGTGAGAATAAGAGCTTAGTATCAAAAATAGTATTTTCAGATTCTAGTTTGCGCTTCCCGCCAGGAGTGATTCCAGGTGTTGTTATCAGAGCAGGATTTAAACGGCCCTGGGTCTCAGTGGTGTTACGCATCACGCTGGACTCTAAAGTGCCAAAGCCTAAGCGTCCGGTGTGAAATAAAGTGTACTGCTCACGATCGTATTGCTGCTCTTTCTCATACCCACCTGCGGCACCTAAGGTACCCAATTGACCTTTCTTATTGTCGTAGGTTTGCTTATTCACTTCATACTCAAAACCGATGTCGTGATTTTCGGTGGGAGTAAAGACTAAGCGTGTACCTAGATTGTGCGTATCTTGCTTAACTGGGTTGCGGCCCATTTTTAGAGCAACAGTTTCACCATTTAGATTGTCATATTCGATTTTAGATTTATCACGCTCGAAGTAACTGCCACGCAGGGTTAAACCTAGCTTATCTTCAATTAACGGACCGCTTAAATACAGGTTAGTTGCTCGGCTATCACCGAATTCGCTTTTCTCTTGCAGTGTTGTTTCTGCAGTAACAGAGCCACCCCATTCAGTATTAACTTTACGGGTAATAATGTTTATCACACCACCCATTGCATCAGAACCATACAGCGTTGCCATTGGGCCCCGAATCACTTCGATACGCTCGATGGCTGAAACAGGGGGCATAAAAGTAGTTGAAGTTTCACCAAAACCGTTTGGAGTGACACTGCCTGCTGTATTTTGACGACGGCCGTCAATGAGTATCAGAGTGTATTTACTTTCCATGCCGCGGATACTGATATTTAAACCACCGGTTTTACCAGCACTACCACCAACATCGACACCTTCAATATCTGATAAGGCATCTGCAAGGCTAGAGATACGTTTTTTTTGCAATTCTTCTCGCGTTACAACAGAAATACTGGCGGGGGCCTGAGTGATTTTCTGCTCAAAGCCAGAAGCACTGACCACAGTTGAGCCCAGTTGTGCAGGTGATTGAGCCGCAAAAGCAACGTTGCTGCTGAGTACAGAGCAGGCAAGAAATGAATAAGTAAAGGGGATACGCATAGCAAACTCCAAATAAGAATGCTGCGCATGCTAACCATTCTCAATTGCTATGTAAATAGTATTGAGAATTATTATCGTTTTGTTTGAGTGGTTGGTAGACGGCATAACCTTTAGCAGTAGGTTATGCCGTCTAAAATAAGCAGCTGATTTTAGGGGTGCTGAATTTCAATCACCCCATCGGCAATCATGCTGACTTGGCTGCTACCTGCTTCAACTTCAGGCGCGATGCTTTCTTGATCAGCCATAGCTGAAACCATCATTTTGCTTGAGCGGGTATACATGGGGGGGCGGGCAAAGCCACTGCTATTTAAGTTGAGGTTGACGACTTTATAGCTGTTACTGCCCATGGCTTCGCTGACCAGTTGGGCGCGTGCTTGGAAGGCGCTAATGGCTTCTTTGAGTAGTTCATCTTCGCTACTGATACGGGTTTTGGGCGCAATGCTAAATTGCATATTGGCCATTTTTAAAGTTTTGAGTAGTTCGCCAGTTAGAGCCGATAGCGTGGAGAAGTCTGTACTTTCCAAGCGTAACTCTGCACGTTCACGCCACGCAGTAATTTTTTGACCTTTGCTATCATGCACAGGGTAGCTGCTGCGACTGCCCAGTTTGACGTTGATAGAGGGTTGCTTGCGTGCAGTGCTGACGGCTTGGTTGAGAGTTTTGGTGATATCGGCGGCTAAGCGTGCTGGGTCTGTGCCTTGTTCTTCGGTATATAAAATAACCTGCATTTGATCATGGGCGACTTCTTGGTGAGCTTCAGCACGCAAGGACACTTGGTTATAGCTCTGCTCGCTCGCGATGGATGCGGTGTGGGTGGCTAAGCCCGCCAGTAATAGTACGGCAGAGGTGGTGCGCAATTGTTTGATCATAAAAGCTCCATAACAGGCAGGGAATATCATAAAAGACTCTGCCGATTGATCTAGGTTCATTGCAGCGCTCGATGTGACTATGAGTCGCATTAGGCAGTGCTGCTGTTCTAGGACAGTTATACTCTATTCTTGTTTAAGGAGTGATTATGCTGGCACCCACACAGTTATTATCGGCAAGTCGTCAGAACTTATGGCGTTTGACTTGGATTCGTCTGTTAGTTTTAAGTGCACAAGCGGGCACACTGGGTTTTACCTATTTAAGTGATTGGGTGGCATTGGACTGGATGCCCCTGTTGGGTATCTTGCTATTCTCGCTGAGTATGTGTGTCCTGACCAGCTTGCGTTTGCGTGGCAGTTGGCCGGTGACTGAGCTTGAGTTTGCTGCGCATTTGGCTATGGATTTATTAATCCACAGTGGCTTGCTGTATTACGTCGGCGGCTCCACCAATCCCTTTGTCGCTTACTATCTAGTGCCCTTAACCATTGCTGCTGCAACCTTGCCATGGTTGTATTCGATAGTGCTCAGTGGGTTTTCCTTGACAGGTTACACCGCCTTGCTGATTTGGTATCGGCCGCTGCATTTGCAAGGTGAGCAGGTTGATGAGCTGCTGATTAACCTGCATTTATTTGGCATGTGGCTGAATTTTGCTTTGTCAGCGGCTTTTATTACTTTTTTTGTCTCAAAAATGTCTGAGGCGGTGCGTGAGCAAGATCAATTACGCGCGGCACGACGCGAAGATAGTATGCGTGATCAGCAGTTATTAGCAGTGGCTACGCAGGCGGCTGGCGCGGCACATGAGTTAAGTACGCCTTTATCAACTATGAGTGTGTTGCTGACCGAGTTGCGTCGTGAGCATGGGCAAGAGTCTCAATTGCAGGATGATTTAACCTTGCTGCAAGAGCAGGTTAAGCTCTGTAAAGGCACTTTGCAGCAGTTGGTGCGTGCCGCTGAAGCGGATCGTCGCCAAGCCATTGAAGAGCAAAGCGTGACGCATTGGTTAGAGACGGCCTTAAGTCGTTGGCACTTGATGCGGCCTGAGGCAACTTATAAGTATCAGTTAACCAGTGTTGGCGTTGCTCCAAAATTAATGCCGCCGGTGGATTTAACTCAAGCGCTGCTCAATTTATTGAATAATGCTGCAGATGCTTGCCCAGATAATTTGGTGATTCGTTTACGCTGGGATGAGCAGTGGATGGTGATTACCATTCGTGATTATGGTGCCGGTGTACCTTTAGCCATTGCTGAACAGTTGGGTAAACCGTTTTTTACCACTAAGGGCAAAGGTTTTGGTTTGGGTTTATTCTTAAGTCAAATTAGCGTGATTCGAGCCGGTGGTACGGTAAAGTTGTATAACCAAGAGGGTGGTGGCACGTTAACTGAGTTACGTTTGCCGCAGATGCATACAGTGCTTTAAGCGAGGAGTTGCAGGTGACTGAAGAAAACCTATTTGCAGGTGAAGAACAGCCGCATTTATTGCTGGTGGATGATGATGAAACCTTTACGCGGGTGATGGCGCGCGCCATGTCACGCCGTGGTTTACGTGTCTCAACTGCCAGTTCGGCTGATGAAGGCTTAGCGCTGGCCAAAGATGATGTGCCAGATTACGCAGTACTTGATCTGAAGATGGAAGGTGATTCGGGCTTAGTGTTATTGCCTAAGCTACTGGAGTTGGATGCGGAAATGAAGGTGTTAATCCTGACCGGTTACTCTAGCATTACCACTGCAGTTGAAGCGATTAAACGGGGCGCCGCTAACTATTTATGTAAGCCTGCGGATGCTGATGATGTTTTGGCTGCGCTGTTGTCGGATCATGCTGATTTGGTGACCTTAGTACCAGAAAATCCGATGTCGGTGGACCGCTTACAGTGGGAGCATATTCAGCGTGTGCTCGGTGAGCATGACGGTAATATCTCTGCTACTGCACGCGCGCTGGGTATGCACCGTCGCACCTTGCAGCGTAAGTTACAAAAACGACCTGTACATCGTTAAGAGGTTAAGCCGCTCCATGAATTCCAGAGCCTGACTAATCAGAGCCTGCTTAGACAGGCTCTGATTAGTTGCAACTAACGTGTACCAAACACCACAATGGTTTGGCCCTGGACGCTGATTAAGCCTTGTTCTTCTAGACTTTTAAGTACGCGCCCGGCCATTTCTCTTGAGCAGCCAACAATATGTCCGAGTTCTTGGCGTGAGATTTTAATTTGCATACCTTTAGGGTGAGTCAGCGCATCCCTATGCTTGGCTAAGTTGAGTAGGGCGTGAGCAGCGCGCCCACTGGAGTCTAAAAAAGCTAAGTCACCCACTTTGCGACTGGTGTTGCGTAGGCAATCGGACATTTGACTGGACAGAGCGTAAAGAATATCTGGGTATTGCTGAATCAATTGGCGAAACTTTACATAGCTAATTTCTGCAATATCACAGTCAGTTTTTGCACGTACGCCAGCGCTGCGTCGCGCTGTTGTGTTGCTGTTGTTAAATAAACCCATTTCACCAAAAAAATTACCTTGGTTTAGATAGCTGACAATAATTTCTTTGTTGGGGCTGGGTTCAAGCACGATAGTCACAGTGCCTTGCAAGATAAAGAACAGTGATTCGCATGGTTGGCCGGCAGAAATGATCATGCTCTTGCTTGGGTGGTGGCGTAGATCGCATTCAGCGAGAAAGTGTTCTAGGTTATCGATTTTAGGTGTAAATGTAACAACTGCCATGGTGTGTCCCTCACGCAGAACTTCATCTACCTATACTGGGTAGCGTTCTTTTTTATATTTTCTTCAGTGTGCCTTACTTATGATGCTGATAAGTCGTTTGTAGCTTATAGGATTGTGCAACTGTGATGTGCGTCACGTTTTCTAGTTGTACATCCGTTGGTATGGCGGCGCAAGTCGTAGCAAACACTGTGCTAAACTTGCTTTTTTTTATGATGAAAGGAACTACAGCCATGCAAGCACGAGTGAAATGGGTTGAGCAGGCGATGTTTTTAGCTGAGTCAGGCAGTGGCCATACTGTCGTTATGGATGGTCCTGAGGCCAATGGTGGGCGTAATCTTGGTGTGCGGCCAATGGAAATGTTGCTGATGGGGCTTGGCGGTTGCAGTACCTTTGATGTGGTTAGTATTTTAAAGAAGTCTCGCCAAGATGTGCGTGATTGTGAGGTGCGTATTGAAGCCGAGCGTGCTGAAGAGGAGCCTAAAGTATTCACTAAAATTGCTCTACACTTTATTGTCAGTGGCAATGCGCTGAAAGAAAATGTGGTTAAGCGCGCAGTTGATTTATCTGCAGAAAAATATTGCTCAGCATCGATTATGCTTGGCCGTGCTGGGGTGGAAATGACTCACAGCTTTGAGATTGTTGAAGCAGTCTAGACCGTTAAGCCAAATAGGCTGATGTATTGTGGTTAAAAGCTGGTATCTAAAGGGCTTGCTCTGCATAATGGCGCGCCCCTTTTTTACATACTAAATGGGTGTGTAAGGGAAACCAGAATCGCATTGCGAAGAGGTGAAAACTGCCCTACGCAACTGTATTGATTTTAGTATAAGTACAGTTGACCGGCGTGCATGATAACGCGGCTGCGCCGCACCAATGAAGAGCATCTAACGTTGACCAGTAAACTCAAACTCCACGGGTTCAACAATCTCACGAAGACCTTGAGCTTCAATATTTATGACATCAGTTATGCGCGTACCACTGATGATCAGCAGGCCTACGTTGGCTATATCAACGAAGAGTATGATGCTGAGCGTTTGACGCAAATTCTGACTGATGTTGTTGAGATTATCGGCGCGAATATTTTAAATATCGCTCGTCAAGACTATGAGCCGCAGGGCGCTAGTGTGACGATTCTGATTTCTGAAGAACCTGTCGAACCCACTGCCAGTCAGATTGAAGAATCACCGGGTCCCTTGCCTGAAACTATTTTGGCACACCTCGATAAAAGTCATATTACGGTGCATACCTACCCGGAAATTCACCCAGTGGATGGTTTATCAACCTTCCGTGTGGATATCGATGTGTCGACTTGTGGAGTGATTTCGCCGCTGAAAGCGTTGAACTATTTGATTCATCAGTTTGATTCTGACATCGTCACTATTGATTATCGTGTGCGTGGCTTTACTCGTGATGTGGAAGGGCGCAAGCACTTTATTGATCACGAAATTAATTCGATTCAGAATTACTTGTCAGAAGACACACGATCCGCCTATCAAATGACGGATGTAAACGTCTACCAAGAGCATCTATTCCACACCAAGATGCTATTGAAGAACTTTGAGTTAGATGATTATTTGTTTGGTGATGCCACACGCAGCTTATCCTATGAGCAACGCCGTGATGTTGAAGAGCGTTTGCGTCATGAAATGTTAGAGATTTTTTACGGCCGTAATATGCCGCAAACCAATCGCTAAGCTGATGTAGATCACAAAAAAGGCGCTGATCATCAGCGCCTTTTTTATAGCATAAGTGACTGCGCAACTAGATGCGGTAGGTGCTGCTGGTCATCACTTTAGCCATTAAGCTCATGCCAAACTTAATGGGTGCAGGGAAACGATAACCGCCAGCATCCAAAGCAATATTGGCGTGCTCTTCTTCGTCAATGCGCATCTGTTTTAAAATGGCCTGCGATTTAGGATCGCTGTCAGCGATTTGCTCTAGATGATCGTCTAAGTGCTTACACACCTGATCTTCAGTGGCTGCTACAAAACCTAAGCTGACTTTGTCGCTGATGGCGCCAGCGGTGGCTCCGATGGCAAAAGATAAGCCATAAAACAATGGGTTTAAGCGACTGGTGTGGCTACCAAGTTCCTGAATACGTTGCTCGCACCACACTAAATGATCGATCTCTTCTTCGGCGGCCTGCTCCATTTGCTCACGTATCTCAGGCAATTTAGCGGTTAAAGCTTGGCCTTGATACAGCGCTTGCGCGCAGACTTCACCGGTATGGTTGATGCGCATTAAGCCGGCAATATGCTGAGTTTGCTGCTCATCTAGCGTGCTTTTAGGCTCAACCACTGCAGGCGATGGGCGGCTGGCATGGCTGCTATTGGGGATCAAGGTACGCATTGCAGCATCTGCTTGTAATAGCAGGCGGTCAATGGCTGTGTAGTGGCGCTGTGAAGACATATCAGGCTCCTGGCAAATAGCCGTAGCAAGCATATAACGAGATGCAACAAGTGTAGCCTATTTTGCGTGCAAGCCAACCTAGCCTGGAGGCCAATTTAATTGGCGTTGACCTAACACATGCATGTGGATGTGGTAAACGGTTTGGCCGCCGATTTCATTGGTGTTCATCACCACACGAAAGCCATCATCACAGCCCTGTTCTTTAGCGAGGCGCTGGGCCGTGTAGAGAATATGTCCTGCTAAAAAGGTATCTTCTACGGTGAGGTCACTGAGCATGCGAATGTGTTTTTTAGGTATCACTAAAAAGTGCACAGGAGCTTGCGCAGCAATATCGTGAAAGGCAACGACGTGCTCATCTTCATAGAGTTTTTTAGCTGGAATTTCACTCTCTACAATTTTACAAAACAAACAATCCATAAGACTGGCCTCGGCTTATTTTAAGATCCCATGAGTTTAGCTGCCAGATCGACTAATCGCCAGTATTGATCGTACCTTAGGGTAGAGCTAAGTCATGCTTTACTACTTTAGGCAGATATTTTTCTTGTGCGACTAAAGGCGGATGTGTATCTTGGTGACTTTTTCGGTTAACCATAACCACAGAGTTTAATCATGCAGTGGCCACTGAGATGGGCGCTGCAGATAATTTTTATGATAATAACGATGATATAAGGAGCACAGCAATGCGCGTCATTCTGCTAGGAGCGCCAGGTGCCGGAAAAGGTACACAGGCCGTATTTATTACTAAGAAGTTTGGTATCCCACAGATCTCAACGGGTGACATGCTGCGTGCAGCAGTTAAGGCTGAGAGCCCGCTGGGTTTAAAAGTTAAGAACGTGATGCAAACCGGTGGTTTGGTATCAGATGACATCATTATTGATCTGATTAAAGAGCGTATTAGCGCAGATGATTGCGCCAATGGCTTTTTGTTCGACGGTTTCCCACGCACTATTCCACAGGCTGAAGCATTGCGCGAAGCGGGTGTGGAAATTGATCATGTGATTGAAATCGCTGTTGAAGACGAAGAAATTGTTGGTCGTATTGCTGGTCGTCGTATGCACCCAGCTTCAGGTCGCACCTATCATGTCGAGCACAACGCACCCAAAGTTGCCGGTAAAGACGATGAAACCGGTGAAGACCTGATTCAGCGCGAAGATGATAAGGAAGAAACAGTACGTCACCGTTTGTCTGTGTATCACTCACAAACCAAACCGTTAGTCGCTTTTTATCAAGATCTCGCAGCAGTCAATGGTACGCCTAAGTACAGCGCCATTGCAGGTGTCGGCTCAGTTGAGCAGATTACCGCTAAGGTTTTAGCTGCGTTGGAGTAAGCTAAGCTTTGGGAATATATTCGCTGTTGCGCTGAATTTGCTCGGTGTAGTAGCGAATGTATTCTTGCTGATGTGTGACCTGTAATTCCCCCTCTATGCAGTCTCCCTGCTACAATTGTATTTTTATTATTTGACTATCAATCATGACGACTTTATTGGCGCTCGATACCGCCACTGAAGCCTGTTCCGTTGCGTTATTGCACAATGGACAAGTTTTCAGCCGTTACGCGGTCATTCCCCGTTTACATGCACAATCTATTTTACCGATGATCAGCGAAGTACTGGCTGAAGCTGGTGTAGCGAAAACAGATCTAGAAGCGATTGCCTTTGGTCGTGGCCCTGGTGCCTTTACTGGCTTGCGCATTGCGGTTGGTGTCGTACAGGGCTTGGCCTTTGCTTTGCGTATTCCGGTGTTGCCGGTCTCTAATCTGGCCGCCATTGCTCAGCGTGCTTATCGCGAACAGTCAGTGCAGCAAGTTGCCGTGGCGATTGATGCGCGCATGGATGAGGTGTATTGGGGCTGTTATGCCATAGTTGATGGTGAGGTACGCTTGCAAGAGATTGAAGCTGTACTGGCGCCAGAGCATGCCCAATTGCCTTACGCTGCAACAGGTGAATGGTTTGCGGCGGGCACCGGTTGGCAAGCCTATGGCGAGCGCATTAATGTGGCAGTGACAGGTCGAGCTGAACAATTATTACCCCATGCTGAAGATATTTTGACCTTGGCACAAGGGATGTGGCAACGTGGTGAGGCGGTGAGTGCCGAGGCGGCGCAGCCGATTTATTTGCGTGATCAAGTTGCTACGCCTAAGCAGTCTTAGCAGCATTGAACTGTGCTCTAAGTCTAGTTACAGTGTGGCTCTATTGATGAGATTTTAACCTTATGCGTATTGACGGTTTTTCGCCTGCTTATGTGCCCAACAGAACCACGCGCCCTGACACCAGTGCGCAGATGGATGATGCTGTTCGCCAAGCAGAAAGCCGTATGCGTCAGCAGCAGCCGGCCAATGCCACTGACTCGCTACGCTTAGATACGCCTCAAGCTGTGCAGCGTCCTTCTGCACAGATACAAATTCAGCAATATGAGGCGCGCCAAGCCTTAAACAATCCAGCGCAGCAGTACCAAGCGAGTAAAGCTTTAGCCAGCTACAGCACTACTGCTGCATTTAGTCATAAGGCAGAAGAAGCTGCCACTGTCTTAGGTCTTGATCTGTACGCTTAATGTCTGATTTAACTGCAACTACCCCCGTTTTAATCCGTGTTGACGCCATGACACCTGCCGACCAAGCTGTTGCTCAGCAGTGGGCGCATGAGTTGGCTTTGCCGCAAACTGGTGAAGCTGAGTTTGCTTTGCAGGTCAGTGTGGATGGTTTGCAATTGCAAGATCTAGGTGCTGCAGCGCCTGGTCCTGTACGTGTCGATTTTATCGAGGGTGCGCTAGCTCACCGCCGTCAATTTGGTGGTGGTAGTGGGCAGATGATCGCCAAGGCGGTTGGCATTCAAACGGGTGTGCGGCCAACGGTACTCGATGCCACGGCAGGTCTGGGCCGCGATGCTTTTGTCTTGGCCTGTTTGGGCTGCAAAGTGCAAATGATAGAGCGCAATCTAATTGTGGCGGCTTTATTAAGTGATGGTTTGCGCCGTGCGCGCTTGAGTGCAGATGTGGCGGGTATTGTGCAGCATATGCCCTTGTTGATCGGTGATGCGATTGCCTTAATGTCGGCGTGGAGCGATGAAGCGCCACAAGTGGTGCATCTCGATCCGATGTTTCCCAGTCGCGATAAAAGCGCGCTAGTCAAAAAAGAGATGCGCTTGTTTAAGCCACTGGTTGGCGCGGATGATGATGCGCCAGAGCTGCTGGCTGCAGCCTTAGCCTTGGCCACTCACCGTGTGGTGGTCAAGCGTCCGCGTAAAGCCCCAGCGATTGCTGGAACGCCGCCGACTTATAGTTTGGATGGTAAATCCAGTCGCTATGATATTTATGCTTTGAAGAGTCTTAAAAATTAACTGTAAAAGATCCAGTCACAAAAAAGCCCGCTGCAGATGACTCTGTAGCGGGCTTTTTAATCAGCAGTATGCGGCTGGTTATTAGTTAACCAGTGTACGCCACTCTGCATGGTCTTCAGTTTCGCCGGTCACGAGATCAAAGTAAGCTTTTTGCAGTACTTCAGTCACAGGACCACGGCTGCCGATACCGATTTGACGGCCATCGACTTCGCGAATTGGCGTCACTTCTGCAGCAGTACCAGTGAAGAATGCTTCATCAGCAATATACACTTCGTCACGAGTAATGCGTTTTTCAACGATCTCGATGCCGCGCTCTTTGGCCAAAGTCAAAATGGTATTACGGGTAATACCATTGAGGCAGGCAGTCACTTCTGGCGTGTAGATCACACCATTTTTGACTAAGAAGATGTTCTCGCCTGAGCCTTCAGCTACGTAACCTTCTGGGTCTAATAACAGTGCTTCGTCAGCACCGCCTGACACCGCTTCTTGCAGCGCCAACATCGAGTTCACATAAGCACCGCTGGATTTTGCGCGGGTCATAGTGATGTTTACGTGGTGACGAGTGAATGAGCTGGTACGCACCTTAATGCCTTTCTGCAGCGCTTCATCACCCATGTAAGCACCCCAGTGCCATGCTGCAACAATCATATGTACTTTAAGATTGTCAGCACGGATACCCATGCCTTCCGAGCCGTAAAAAGCTAAAGGACGAATATAAGCGCTGTCGAGCTTGTTCTCACGTACTGAAGCGATAATCGCTTCGTTGATTTCTTCTTTGGTAAAAGGAATCTTCATATTCATGATATGCGCTGATTCAAACAGGCGATCAGTGTGTGCCTGTAAGCGGAAAATCGCCGTACCTTTTGACGTTTTGTAAGCGCGAACGCCTTCAAACACACCCATGCCGTAGTGTAACGAGTGAGTCAGAACGTGAGTGGTAGCGTTACGCCATTCAACCATTTCACCGTCATACCAAATAACGCCATCACGATCAGCCATCGACATTTTTACGTGCTCCTGAAAATAATATTTAAAAACTGTTTACAGATAACTCAAGCCCAGCTCTTGCCAGACGCCCATCACTGCGTGACGCTCGTCTATAAATAAATTGCCTTCAACCACGCCTTGCTGCTTTTGCAGGGCCAGACGGTGGGCCGCAGCACGATAGGCTTTGTAAGCCTCCTGTAACATGCGAACGTGATCCGCATTGAGCAGGTTTTCTGCGCCGAGACCGTCAAGAATACGGATGTTATCGGTATAGGTTGCCAGTTGTGGATATTGCCATGACCAAGCTAGAACGGCATATTGCACCATAAATTCGATGTCAACGATACCACCAGCGTCCTGCTTTAGATCAAATTGTACGTCGGCATTGAATGCATTCTCGCCTAAACCGCTATGAGTGATCTGAGTGCCATGATTATGCCGCATTTTGGCGCGCATTTCGCTGACTTCTGCTTGTAATATGGGCAAACTGCGTTGGCGGCTCAAAACATTTAAACGTACTTGATCAAATTGCTGAGTTAAGGTCGAGTCACCGACTAACACTCGCGCACGGATCAGAGCTTGGTGCTCCCAAGTCCAGGCTTGTTCTTCTTGATAACGGGCAAAGGCGCTCAGGGATGTCGCGAGTAAACCGGCATCACCACTGGGTCGCAGGCGCATATCGACATCATAAAGACCGCCAGCCGTAGTGCGCGTGGTCAGCATTGAAATAATCCGCTGGCCCATGCGTGTATAAAACTGTGCGCCATCGACCGGACGGGCACCGTCAGTTTCTGCTAAAGGGTCACAATCATAAATAAAGACTAAATCCAAATCTGAGCCGTGGCCCAACTCAATCCCGCCGAGCTTGCCATAACCGACTATCACAAAGTCCAGTACGCTACTGCTACCATCGAAGCGTTGTGGTACGCCATGCTTGCGTACCATTTCATTCCAGACCAAATGCAGCACCTGTTCCAAAATGGCTTCAGCCAGCCAAGTGAGATAGTCGCTGACTTTCATGAGCGGTAGCGTACCGGCAATTTCTGATGCGGCGACGCGCAAACGGTGTGCCAGTTTAAAGTGACGCAGCGCATTCATTTGCTGCTCTACATCATCTTCAGGAATACGCAGCAGATATTCACGTAATTCAGCCGCGAGCTCGGGTGCTAAAGGTGGGCGATAGAGGCGACCTTCATTGAGTAACTCATCGAGTAGCGCCGGAAAGCGCGTCAACTGTTCGGCAATCCAAGGACTGGCGGCACACAGGCTGATCACTCTCAGCAGTGCACCTGGATTTTCTGTGAGTAAGACTAGGTAAGCCGAGCGGCGGGCTACAGCTTCAATCAGCGGTAAGACGCGCTCCAGCACTAAGTCAGGATTATCATGTTCTACCGCTTGCGATAAAAAACGTGGCATAAAAGCATCGAGACGTTCACGTCCAAGGCGCTGCATAGCTCGGACTTGGCTGCCCTCACGCAATTGCACAATGCGCTGCCAAGCCGCTGGACTGTCCTGATAACCCGCATCGCTGAGCTGTTGATAAATACTTTCTGCAGCAATGGTGTCTTCCCATACCGGTAACCACTCACCGCCAATGCAGTCTTCGTCATCTTCATCGGGGTCGGCAATCACTTCGCGGAAATGATGTTCGATGCGTTTACGCCAATACATCAGTTGGCCAAAAAACGTTGCCCAATCATTAAAACCCATCATAAAAGCTAGGCGTGCTTGCTCAAGCTCAGTATCAGGCAGGCTTTGCGTTTGTAGGTCGGCCACTGCTTGCAGCGCATGCTCGGTGTAGCGCAAAAAGCGGTAAGCATCTTTAAGTTCAGTCACGTCCGATGAAGGCATATAGCCTTGGGCCGCCAGCGTATCCAAAATGTTAAGTAAAGGACGTTGTTGCAGGCTGAGATCGCGGCCGCCATGAATCAGCTGGAAGGCTTGGGCAATAAATTCCACTTCACGGATGCCGCCGGAGCCAAGCTTGATATTGTCGTCCATATCTTTGCGGCGTACTTCTTGTTGAATCAACTGCTTCATCGAACGCAGTGCTTCAATGGCGGAGAAGTCCAGATAGCGACGGTAAACAAAGGGTCGCAAAATGCGCAAAAGGGTAGAGCCGGCATTTTGATCACCGGCAATTACTCGCGCTTTAATCATGGCGTAGCGTTCCCAGTCGCGGCCTTGGTTTTGATAATACTGCTCAATGGCGTTAAAGCTATACACCAACGGTCCACCTGAACCGTAGGGGCGCAGACGCATATCTACGCGAAAAGCAAAGCCGTCCACGGTCATGGTGTCCAATGCTTTAATCAGTTTTTGCCCCAGGCGGGTAAAGAACTCTTGATTATCTAAACTGCGTTTAGCACCTTCAGTTTCGCCACCTTCGGGATAGGTGAAAATTAAATCCACATCGGAAGATAAGTTCAGTTCATAGGCACCTAGCTTGCCCATGCCAAGAATAACCAGTTGCTGTGGCAGCTTACTGTAGCGGCCGATGGGAGTACCAAATAATTGGCAATGTTGCTGATACAGCCAGTGGTACGCTAAATCAGTACAGGCATCGGCCATGGCTGATAAGTCGCGACAGGTCTCGCTCAGTTCAGCTTGGCGAATCAAGTCCCGCCAAATAATGCGCACTTGTTGGCGGTTACGGTATTGGCGTAAGTGCAGTAATAAGCTATTTTCATCAGGGCAATCAGTCAGACGCTCATGAAGCTGGAAACGCGTTTCACCTGGAACTAAGGTGCGATCAAGTTGCCCTGAGCTCACAAGATCAATCAGCATCTGTGGGTCACGAATAGCTTGACCTAACACAAAATCACTTAAGCTGCAGACGCGAATAAAGTCTTGATAGCGGCTGTCTGACCATTGTGGGTTAGCGATGTTGTGTTCTTGTAAGGCATGCGCCCACTCGCGCTGCGCTTTTTGCTGTAAAAGTAATAAGCTTGAAGGAATCGTATCCAGTAAAAGAGGAGTCATGCCAGATCCTGAACAATGTCGCGCTAAGAGTGTCAGTAAAGATACCTTAAATCAGCAGGATATGGCGCACCTAAGAAAATCACTTGGCCAAAAGGCTTAGTTAATAAATGCTGACTCTTGCGTCATTTTGTAGTAAAACTACATAAAAGAAAAATAAGATGACTTTTGCTGTGCCATGGGCTGACTGTTCACAAGACATGAAGCACGTATAGGTCTCATCATCAATAGACCCTTTGTTTGGGAGCGAAACATGCAAGATTTTGATCCGGTAGAAACGCAAGAATGGCTGGATGCTTTGGACTCAGTTCAAGCACACGAAGGCGAAGAGCGCGTACACTACCTTTTATCGCGTCTAGGTGAACTTGCCAGCCGCAGTGGTACACGTTTACCTCATGCGATCACCACCCCATATCGCAACACTATTCCTGTAACACACGAAGCTCGTATGCCGGGCGATTTGTTTATGGAGCGTCGTATTCGCTCTCTCGTGCGTTGGAATGCTCTGGCAATGGTGATGCGTGCCAACCAAGCTGATCCCGACTTAGGTGGCCATATTGCGACCTTTGCTTCGAGTGCAACCTTGTATGATATTGGCTTCAACTATTTCTTTAAAGCACCGACTGAAGAGCATGGCGGTGACTTGATTTATTTCCAAGGCCACGCTTCACCGGGTGTCTATGCGCGTTCTTTCTTAGAAGGCCGTATCAGCGAAGAGCAACTGGAAAGCTTCCGTCGTGAAACCGATGGCGAAGGTTTATCGTCATACCCGCACCCATGGTTGATGCCTGATTACTGGCAGTTCCCTACGGTATCTATGGGTTTAGGTCCAATTCAAGCGATTTACCAAGCGCGCTTTATGAAATACCTTGAGCACCGTGGCTTTATTCAGCCGGGCAAGCAAAAAGTCTGGTGTTTCTTAGGTGACGGTGAAACCGATGAGCCAGAATCTTTAGGTGCTATTTCTCTTGCGGGTCGTGAAAAACTCGACAACCTGATTTTCGTGATCAACTGTAACTTGCAGCGCCTTGATGGTCCGGTGCGTGGTAACGGTAAAATCATCCAAGAGCTGGAAGGTAACTTCCGCGGCGCTGACTGGAACGTGATTAAAGTTCTGTGGGGTCGTTTATGGGATCCACTGTTCGCCAAAGACACTGAAGGTGTGATGCAGCGTCGCATGGATGAAGCGCTCGATGGTGATTACCAAAACTACAAAGCCAATGACGGCGCCTTTGTGCGTAAAGACTTCTTTGGTGCTGATCCAAAACTCGCAGAGATGGTGTCCGATCTCACCGATGATGAGATTTGGAGCCTGAACCGTGGTGGCCATGATCCGTTTAAAGTTTATGCTGCCTATCATGCGGCGGTAAATCACGAAGGCCAGCCGACAGTTATTTTGGCAAAAACCATTAAAGGTTATGGTACAGGAACTGGTGAAGCGCAAAACATCGCGCATAACGTGAAGAAAGTTGATCTGGAAAGCCTAAAAGGTTTTAGAGATCGCTTTGATATTCCAGTGTCTGATGAAAATATTGAAAGCCTGCCGTTTTATCGTCCAGCCGAAAACAGTGCCGAAATACGCTACTTAAAAGAGCGTCGCGAAAAACTCGGTGGCTTTATACCGCAGCGCCGCATGAAGAGTATGAGTATTCCAACGCCATCACTGGCAACGTTGAAAACTATTCTTGATGGTAGTGGTGATCGTGAAGTTTCGACCACCATGGTGTTTGTGCGTATCTTGGCGCAACTGCTGAAGGATAAAGATTTAGGCAGCCGGATTGTGCCGATTGTGCCAGATGAAGCGCGCACCTTTGGTATGGAAGGTATGTTCCGTCAGTTGGGTATTTACTCAGCAGTAGGTCAGTTGTATCAGCCGGTCGACCACGGCCAGGTGATGTACTACAAGGAAGATAAGAAAGGTCAGATCCTTGAGGAAGGTATTACTGAAGCAGGTGCAATGTCAGCGTGGATTGCTGCAGCAACGGCTTACAGTAACCATAATCAGCCGATGCTACCTTTTTATGCCTTCTACTCAATGTTTGGTTTCCAGCGCATCGGTGACTTAGCTTGGGCTGCGGGTGATATTCGTGCCCGTGGTTTCTTGATGGCCGGTACGGCAGGTCGCACCACGCTTAACGGTGAAGGTTTACAGCACCAAGATGGCCACAGCCATATTTTGGCAGGCACTATTCCGAACTGTCATGCCTATGATCCAGCCTATGGCTATGAGATGGCAGTGATTATTCGCGAAGGTGTGCACCAGATGCTGGAGCTGCAAAACGATCGTTACTACTACATCACTATGATGAACGAATCCTACGCGCAACCAGCGATGCCAGAGCGTGAAGGCATTGAAGAAGATATTATTCGCGGTATGTACTTGTTGGAAGAAGACAAGCGCAGCAGTGAGTTGCATGTGCAGTTGCTAGGTAGCGGTACCATTTTGCGTGAAGTGCGCGAAGCGGCGAAAATTTTGCGTGATGATTTTGGTGTTGGCGCTGATGTATGGAGTGTCACCAGCTTTAACGAACTGCGTCGCGACTGTTTAGATGTTGAGCGTTGGAATCGTCTACATCCGCGTGAAACGGCACGTTTATCGCATATCGAAAACTGCTTGCAGGATCGCCGTGGTCCAGTGGTTGCCTCAACTGACTATATGAAGCTCTATGCGGATCAGGTTCGTCAGTGGGTGCCACAAGATCAGTACAAGGTATTGGGTACTGATGGCTTTGGCCGCAGTGACTCACGCAAAAAACTGCGTCACTTCTTTGAAGTGGATCGTCAGTGGGTGGTGCTGGCTGCACTAGAAGGCTTAGTCGCCCAAGGTCAGCTGGATGTACAAGTGATGCTGGATGCCATGGATAAATTTGGTATTGATGCAAACAAACCTAATCCACTGGACTGCTGAGGAGAGCTGCGATGATTGAATTAATTCGCGTACCCGACATCGGCACCGGTGAGGGTGAGGTGATTGAGTTATTTGTGAAAGTAGGCGACCGCATTGAAGCGGAACAAAGCCTACTCACACTTGAGTCTGATAAAGCCAGTATGGAAATTCCAGCACCTAAAGCTGGGGTGATCAAAAGCTTGGCAGTTAAACTCGGTGATCGCCTCAAAGAAGGTGATGACCTGCTTGAGCTTGAAATTGAGGATGACTCAGCGGTAAGTGCTGAGCCTGAAGTCGAAGCCAAAGTTGAACCGACTGCTGCGCCGGCCGCACCAACTCCTGCATTACCGAGTGTTGCTGAAGTAGCAGCAGAAAATGTGATTGAAGAAATCCATGTGCCTGATATTGGCTCGTCCGGCAAAGCACGAGTGATTGAGTTGTTGGTGGCAGTCGGCGATCAGATCACTGAAGATCAGTCGTTACTGACACTTGAGTCTGATAAAGCCAGTATGGAAATCCCTTCACCAGTTAATGGCGAAGTGGTTGAAGTGTTGGTGCGGTTAGACGCTGAAGTGGGTATGGGTGATTTAATCTTTAAGGTTAAAGTTGCCCAGGCTGTCAGTCAGGCTGCACCTGCTGCCGCAGAGCAGCCAGCAGCAGTCGCTGCACAAGCTGCGCCATCGATACCTAAGCCCAGTGCCGCAGTATCGGTTGCGCCGGTAACGGCCCCCAGCCCTGAAAAGCGTAAAACCACTGCCGTGCATGCCGGTCCTGCTGTGCGTAAGCTGGCGCGTGAGTTTGGTGTTGATTTAGGCTTGGTCACAGCCACAGGTCCGCATCAGCGTTTGGTTAAAGAAGATATCCATGCTTATGTGCAAAAAGCCCTGAGCAAACAGTCCAGTGGCGCAACTGAGCAGGGCAGTGGTATTCCACCGATTCCTGAGGTCGACTTTGCGCGCTTTGGTGATATCGAAGAAGTGCCAATGACGCGTTTACAGCAAATTGGTGCGCTCAACCTACATCGCAGCTGGCTCAATGTGCCACATGTGACACAGTTTGAATCGGCTGATATGACTGACTTGGAAGCTTTCCGCGTTAGCCAAAAAGCGGTTGCAGAAAAAGCTGGGGTCAAACTCACTATTCTGCCGTTCTTGTTGAAAGCCTGTGCGCATTTGCTCAAAGAAATGCCAGACTTCAATAGTTCGCTAGCGCCCAGTGGCAAAGCCTTGATTCGCAAAAAGTACGTGCATCTTGGTTTTGCTGTGGACACGCCTGATGGTTTGTTGGTGCCAGTGATTCGTGATGTTGACCAGAAAAGCTTATTGCAATTGTCGGCAGAAGCCGCTGAACTGGCTGATAAAGCGCGCAATAAAAAGCTGAAAGCTGAAGATATGCAGGGCGCATGCTTTACTATTTCCAGCTTAGGCCATATTGGTGGTACCGGCTTTACGCCGATTGTGAATGCGCCTGAAGTGGCTATTTTGGGTGTATCACGAGCCACTATGCAGCCGGTATGGAATGGCGCAAGCTTTGATCCGCGCTTGATGTTGCCGCTGTCATTGTCCTATGACCACCGTGTGATTAACGGTGCCGCGGCAGCACACTTCACGCGTCGCTTGAGTGAGATTTTGGCTGAGATTCGCAGCTTGCTCTTATAAAATCCAGCTGTATAGCGTTGCGTACAACACACCCCGATCAGTAGCTTACTGGTCGGGGTGTTTTTATTCTTGCTCAGCAAATCCAAGCTGGCGCCACGCCTCATAAACGGCAATCGCTACGGTATTGGATAGATTGAGGCTGCGAGAGCCTTCACGCATCGGTAGGCGCACCAACTGTTCAGCCGGAATACTATTGCGCACATCTTCAGGTAAGCCACGAGTTTCAGGGCCAAAAATAAAAGCATCACCGTCTTGGTAAGTTGCATCGGCGTAGCTGTGTTGGCCTTTAGTACTTAAGGCAAATAAACGAGGGTGTTGCAAAGCTTCGAGGCAATCTTGCAGGTTGGCATGCAGTTGCACATGAGCAAATTCTTGGTAATCCAAGCCCGCACGACGTAAACGTTTGTCGTCAAACTCAAAGCCAAGTGGTTCAATTAAATGTAAGCTGCAGCCCACATTAGCGCATAAACGAATAATATTGCCGGTATTGGGTGGGATTTCTGGCTCAAAGAGAATAACGTGAAACATGCTTGATCCTGACGATAAAATAAACCGCGATTCTACATGGGAATCCCCGCCAAGGCGGCAATGGATATTCAAGTTTTTTGCCAGTCTTGCTTTGCTCGCCTTTTTAGTCGGCATGATGCTCGGACGCTTATTTAATCCTGCTGCTGTGCCGCAGTACCGCAATAGCGTTGTGCAGGTGCAAAGTTACGCTAACGGTTTAGGAGTGTGCTTAAAGCGGCCAGCGCAGGTGCAGATCAGCTATCAGCAGGGTGCTTATCAGTTGGCCTTGTTAGATGCTTATGCGCAAGCCGCGCAGGGCGAGATAATGCTGGCTGACCAACAGCCTGTGCGCTGGTATATCACACCTGAAGATGGCTTTGTCCGCGTGGTGCTGGTGGGTTTACAGCCGCTGCGTGGACAATGGAGTCAGCGCAGTAGCGAGCAACAGTGGTGCGCTGATATACAGATTGAGTCGGCGGCTGACAGCAACTGACAGTAGAAAAGCCACTGCCAGCTAGATAGAGCAAGGTGTTCTGCCTGTCGTTTGGCTGCTCTTTGCGCGAGCGCTACTGTGCAGACGAGGTTAAGTCTTTATAATGAATAATATTTATTGAGGAGCAGAACATGGCTAACCTGACACTTGAGCAATTGACCGCAGAAATCGAAGCGAATGTGCGTAGCGCTTTGGTGGAAGACGTGGGTGCTGGCGATATTACTGCACAACTGATTCCTGCCGAGCAGCAGGCAAAAGCCCATGTGATTACCCGTGAGGCTGCGGTAATCAGTGGTGTCGCTTGGGTCAATGAAGTGTTTCGCCAAGTCGATAGCAACGTTAAAGTGCATTGGTTGGTTGCCGATGGTCAGCGCGTGCAAGCCAATGATGTGTTATTTGAATTGGAAGGTGCCGCGCGTTCTTTGCTCACAGGTGAGCGTGCCGCGCTGAATTTTTTACAGAGTTTGTCAGCAGTAGCAACACGCGCACAGTATTTTGCCGATCAGGTTGCTGGTACGGCGGTGAAGTTATTGGATACCCGTAAAACCTTACCCGGTTTACGTTTGGCACAAAAATACGCAGTGACTTGCGGTGGTTGCCATAATCACCGTTTGGGCTTGTACGATGCGTTTTTAATTAAAGAAAACCATATTGCCGCTTGTGGTGGTGTGGCCGCAACTGTCGCCGCCGCACATCGCATTGCCCCAGGCAAACCTGTGGAAGTTGAAGTAGAAAACCTTGATGAGTTGCGTCAAGCACTGGCAGCGGGCGCAGATATTATTATGCTCGATGAATTGAGCCTTGAGGATATGCGCACTGCAGTCACACTCAATGCTGGGCAAGCTAAGCTCGAAGCGTCAGGTGGCGTCAATGAGCAGACTATTCGTGGGATTGCTGAAACAGGAGTGGATTATATTTCCCTGGGTACTTTGACTAAGGATGTCAAAGCGATCGACTTGTCGATGCGTTTGAGTCTGTAAAATCTGAGTTCGTCATTCGTAGTTTATAAAATACGAGTGATGTGCCTAACAAAAGGCTGACTATTGCAGTCAGCCTTTTTTGTTTAACGACGCTGCAAGTTCGCTTCGATTTCTTTGTCTAAATCAGGCGGTAAAAAGTCGTGATCCGGATTGTAATCTGGATTTAAGTACTGCGATAAGGCTTGCAGATTGTCCGGGCTCAAAGTGCCAGCCGTTTGCTGTAAGCGCAGATTATTTAAAATATAGTCATAACGAGCGTTATTGTAATTACGCACGGCAACATAGAGCACGCGTTGCGCATCGAGTACGTCAACAATATTACGCGTGCCCACTTCGTAACCAATTTGTGTGGCTTCTACAGCGCTTTGGCTAGAGATGATCGCTTGCTTAAGCGCTTGCACTTGCTCAACGTCAGTATTAACGGCACGGTGGAAATTACGCGCATCTTGCACTGTGCTGCGGCGTAAGCTTTCACGCATTTGCTCGGCTTGGTCTAAGCGATACACGCCTTCACGTACTTGCGAACTGGTCATGCCGCCTGTGTACAGTGGAATATTAAGCTGTAGGCCGATACTGCTTTGCTCGGCTTTGTTGTAGCGAGTGTTGACCTGCATCCCGTTATTGATAAAACCTAGACCGTCATTGTCGCCTTTTTGGTATTGGGCTATAGCATCGACTGTTGGCGCATGACCAGATTTACGCTGTTTAACACTGTCTTGTGCTGCTTGCACTGCGTAGTTAATGGCTTGTAGTTTAAGGTTTTGCTCAGTGGCGGTACTCACCCAAGCGGTTGCATCGTTGGGGGACGGCGGCAGCACAGGTAGGCTGTGTTTAACACCTTCGAGTGCGGCTAAGTCCATATTGGTTAAGGTGGTGACTGCTTGGAATGCATCACTGACCATACGCTCAGCCACCATGCGATTCGCGCGCGCGGCGTCATAAGCGGCTTGTGCTTGCAAGACATCAGTTTTATCTGAAAGACCGACATCAAAGCGTTCGCTGGCCATATCAAACTGGCGTTTAAAGGCTGACTCTTCCGCGCGGCTGGCGGCTAAATTATCTTGCGCACGCAATACGGAAAAATACACTTCAGAGCTTTGCAAAATCAGGTTTTGCTCAATGGCTGACAACTCTAACGCTGATTGCTCATTAGTGGCTTGTGCTGCCTGCAGTTGATACCAGCGATCTAAACGAAACAGCGGTTGGCTGAGGCTGGCTTGGTAGACTAAGGCGCTGCGCGATGCACTTTGTGAGCCCGTGCTGGTATCAACTTTACTGCGGCTGCTGCTATTGCTAGCACCGGCACCGAGTTGTGGTAGTAAGCCGGCACGTGCTTGCGGTACGCGCTCACTTTGCGCTTTGTAGTCTGCATGGGCTGCGGCTAAGTCCGCATTGTTATCAACGGCCAGTTGATAGACCTCTAGCAGGTTAACTTTATTTGACGTGCTGGGTGCTGCATAAGCAGTTGAACCTAGCACGGTAGCAATAACAAAAGTGAGCGACAGTAAGCGCATCATGAATATCCTAAATTACACAGAGAAAAACGGCTTAAGGCTACGGCCGATGATAGAGCCGGTCAAGCATGCACTAACATTGTTTAAGTTGCAGTACAGCTTAACACTTAGTCGTATGCGCTTGCAGTTTGGCTTACGCAGTGTTTAGCTGTTGGTTGCTTCTTGTCGGGGTGCTCTGAAGTAGAGCTGAGATCGGTTAATCCGGGTCCCGTTGAACCTGATCGAGTTAATACTCGCGTAGGAAACAAGATAAGTCTGCCGCAAGGTAGGCCTGCCTATGTCCGCTGGTTCCCCGACACTTTTTTTCGTGTTTTTTTGGAGAACCATAAATGACGCAAACACTGTCGCAACACCTCAGCGCTACCGCGCAAGTCGATCAGCAGTCGATTCAGCCCTTTCCCAACTCTCGCAAAATTTATGTCCAAGGCTCACGTCCCGATATTCTCGTACCCATGCGTGAAATCAGCTTAACGCCGACTGAAACCGATGAGGGTATTGAAGAAAATGCACCGGTGTTTGTCTATGACACTTCGGGCCCCTATAGCGATCCGAGTATTAGCATTGATGTGCGTAAAGGCTTGGCCGATGTGCGTAGTGCGTGGATTGATGAACGCGCTGATACCGAAGTGCTTAGCGGCTTAAGCTCGCGTTTTGGACAAGAACGTTTAGATGATCCTGAGTTGAGTGCGATGCGTTTTGCCTCGATTCGCAATCCGCGCCGTGCCAAGGCAGGTAAAAACGTCACGCAAATGCATTATGCGCGCCAAGGCATCATTACTCCGGAAATGGAGTACGTAGCGATTCGTGAGAACTTGAAATTAGAAAAAGCGCGCGAAGCAGGTCTATTGGATAGCCAGCATCCGGGGCAAAGCTTTGGTGCCAGTATTCCTAAAGAAATCACCCCAGAATTTGTGCGCTCAGAAATTGCTCGTGGCCGTGCAATTATCCCTGCCAATATCAATCACACTGAATTGGAACCGATGATTTTAGGTCGCAATTTTCTTGTGAAGATTAACGGTAATATCGGTAACAGTGCGCTTGGCTCATCCATTGAAGAGGAAGTGGCTAAGCTGACCTGGGGTATTCGCTGGGGTTCAGACACCATTATGGATCTCTCGACCGGTAAAAATATCCATGAAACCCGCGAGTGGATTATTCGTAACTCGCCCGTTCCAGTCGGTACTGTGCCGATTTATCAGGCGCTGGAGAAAGTGAATGGCGTGGCTGAAGACCTGACTTGGGAGATATTTCGCGACACCTTAATTGAGCAAGCCGAGCAGGGCGTTGATTACTTCACCATTCATGCCGGTGTCTTGCTGCGCTATGTGCCGCTGACCGCCAAACGTGTGACCGGTATTGTTTCGCGTGGTGGTTCGATTATGGCGAAGTGGTGCTTGGCGCATCACCAAGAAAACTTTCTTTACACGCACTTTGAAGACATCTGCGAAATCATGAAGGCTTACGATGTGAGTTTTTCTTTGGGCGATGGTTTACGTCCTGGCTCGATTGCCGATGCCAATGATGCCGCGCAATTTGCAGAGCTGGAAACCTTAGGTGAGTTGACTAAGATTGCTTGGAAGCATGATGTGCAGTGCTTTATCGAAGGCCCAGGGCATGTGCCGATGCATATGATTAAAGAAAATATGGACAAGCAGTTGGAGTGCTGTGATGAAGCGCCCTTCTACACGCTGGGTCCGTTAACCACCGATATTGCCCCAGGATACGATCATATTACTTCGGGTATTGGCGCGGCGATGATCGCTTGGTACGGCTGCGCGATGCTCTGTTATGTGACGCCCAAAGAGCATTTGGGTCTGCCCAATAAAGATGATGTGAAAACTGGCATTATTACTTACAAAATTGCTGCGCATGCTGCTGACTTAGCCAAGGGGCATCCGGGTGCACAAATTCGTGATGATGCGTTGAGTAAGGCGCGCTTTGAGTTTCGCTGGGAAGATCAGTTTAATTTAGGCCTTGATCCCGATACGGCACGAGCGTTCCATGATGAAACACTACCTAAAGAGTCCGCTAAAGTGGCGCACTTCTGTTCAATGTGTGGGCCGAAATTCTGCTCAATGAAAATCAGTCAAGAAGTGCGTCAGTACGCTAAAGATAATGAATTAACCGATGAGCAGCGTGCAATTGAGGCAGGCTTTAAAGAGCAGTCTAAGCGTTTTCGTGAAGAAGGCTCGATTATCTATAAGCAGGTTTAAATTCATAGTGGTATAAAAGGCGGCCTAAATGGGCCGCTTTTTTGTTGGAGAATGATATGCCTGAGCGCGCAATGAATCGTGAAGATGATGTAGTGATTGAACGGCGCGAACGCTGTTTTCAAGGGTTTTATCGCTTAGACCGCGTGCATCTCAAGCATCGTTTGTTTGCTGGAACCATGGGGCCAACGATTAGTCGCGAGTTATTTGTGCGACCGGATGCAGTCTGTGTGTTGCCCTATGATCCGCAGACTGATTCGGTGGTACTGGTGGAGCAGTTTCGTATCGGTGCTATGGATAAAAGCCCAGAGCCATGGCTACTGGAAATCGTCGCAGGTTTAATCGATACCGATGAGCAGCCAGAAGAAGTGGCCCGCCGTGAAGCGCGGGAAGAGGCTGATTTAGAGTTGCACGAACTCGTTCCTGTGATGACCTATTACCCATCACCAGGCGGCTCGGATGAGCGTGTGTATTTATATGTTGGGCGTTGCTCAACTGCAGGGGTTGGCGGGGTGTTTGGTGTGGCAGAGGAGGGTGAAGATATTCGCGTACATGCTTGGCCATTGGCTGCTGCGTTACAAGCTGTGCAAAATGGTCGGATTGATAATGCCGCGAGTATTATTGCATTGCAGTGGTTGGCGTTAAACAAGGCAAGAGTGCAAGCAGATTGGCTCAAATTGTAAATAGACCTTAGCTGCACCCCCTAGAGTGCAGCTAAGAGGGACCGGCTTATAAGCCAGGTAAACGCTTACGAATCTGGCTGATTAGATTATCTAGAGTGGCGGCATCATGTGTGTTCACACGGTAGCTTTGCGCAGTCTCGGTTGCGTTCAGCGGCTCTAAATGCTGACGCTGGGCTAAAATCACATCCGCCGTCGCGTCGGATGGATCCAAACCTTCGGCTTGACGTTGTTTTAACCAAGTTGCAACCACTTCGTCTGGAGCTTGGCAATCAAGAATCAGGAAGGGCGTGCCAGTGTTTTCAGCAATCTGCCAAGCATCATGACGCTGTTCAGTTTTTAAGTAAGTGGCATCAATGACTACAGGGAAACCTGCTTGCAAGGCATCCGCAGCCAAAGAGTGCAGGCGTTGATAGGTCGCTGCGCTGGCATTTGGGTTGTAAATACCGCCACCTAAAGTGTTTTGCTGCTCGCTGTCTTGCTCGCCAAATAAACGCTTACGTTCAAAGTCTGAGCGAAAACGCAGTGCGCCCAAGGCTTCGACTAGGCGCATGGCGACTGAGCTTTTACCTACAGCAGAAATACCGTGGGTAATGGCTAGTAAACGTGATGGGATCGCACTGTAGCTTTCAGCCAGATTCGCATAACTGCGGTATTGGCGCACAATGACTGCGCGTTGTACTGGATCAGTCTCTTGGCCAAGACGGAACAAGTTCACCTTGCCACGCACCATGGCGCGATAGGCTTTATAGAAATTGATCAGCGGCATGGCTTGGTAGTCGCCAGACAGCTCTAACCACGCATTAATAAAGCGGCGTGACAATGGCTTGAGGCCGCGGTCTTCAAGGTCCATGGCTAAGAATGCAGCGTCTGAAGCCACATCAATTAAACGAAATGGCTCATTAAATTCAATGCAGTCAAACAATACAACTTCACCATCCAGTAGAGTTGCGTTGCCGAGGTGAATATCACCATGGCACTCACGAATTGAACCATTGTGGCGACGTTGCTCTAATAGCGGGAGTAGACGAGTAAAACTGTCTTCGGCCCAAGCTTCGAGTGCATCGAGCTGTTGTAAATCAGCAGGCTCAGTCAGTAAGGGGCGGATTTGCTCAAAGTTTTGGCGAATCGGTGCCATAATTGCGTGTGGATCACCCAGAGCATGCTCGGCAGGTACACGCGGTGCTTCAGCATGGAAACGGGCAATTTGTTTAGCCAAAGCATCGATATGTGTTTCACACAGTTCGCCGCGCTTTTGCATATCACCCAATAATTGGGTTTGTGGGAACTGACGCATTTTAACTGCGTATTCGATAGCTTCACCGGTACCGTTAAGCTCAGGTGCATCGATTGAGCCAGTAATAGCGACGACTTCAAGGTAGAGACCGTCGGTTAAGCGTTGATTGAGACGGACTTCTTCACCGCAAAAGTGTTTGCGCGCGTCGATATCAGTGAAATCCAAAAAGCCAAAATTCACTGCTTTTTTGATTTTATAAGCATAATGGCCGGTTAGGATAACCCAGGAAATATGCGTTTCGATAACCTGGAATTCTTCAACTGGATGCGGGAAGATCGCAGGGTTTTGGAGTGCGGCAATCAGAGCTTGAGTCACAGGTGATCCTTGAAAGTGATAAAATAATGCATGCCATTATGGCAACTGTAAGCAGCTGTGCAAACTATAACAACATGCATTTTGAACTGAAATAGACTAGGTATAATTAACAGCATGACTCAGAAACGAACATCACGCTCTACTAAAAAGGCTGCAAACCCGCGTCAAACGAAAGCTTCAGGCCGTTGGTTGAGCTTATTTATTAAGTTGTCGATTGTGGCTGTTGTTGTGCTTGCGGGCGTCTTAATGTATCTGGACGCCATTGTCCAAGAGAAATTTTCCGGTAAGCGCTGGACTGTGCCCGCTAAGGTGTATGCGCGGCCTTTAGAGTTGTTTTCTGGGCAAAAATTGAATAAACAAGACTTTTTAACCGAACTCAATGCCTTAGGCTATCGCAACGAGCGTTCGGCCAGCAGTGCCGGTGATGTATCGGTTAATGGTAATACAGTCGACCTGCATACACGAGGCTTTAAGTTTTATGATGGTGCTGAGATTGGGCAAGCCATACGTGTGAGCTTTTCTGGCAACAGTGTTGCCAGCCTTGCGCAAGCCAATGGACAACCTTTGGCGGTGGTGCGTTTAGAGCCTTTATTGGTGGGTGGTCTATATCCTGCTCATAAAGAAGACCGTATTTTAGTACGTTTAGATCAAGTGCCTGAACTGTTGCCACAAGCTTTAATTGCAGTGGAAGATCGTGATTTTTATACACATTACGGTGTATCACCCAAATCAATTGCGCGTGCTGCGTGGGTTAACACGTCCTCAGGCTCATTGCGTCAAGGCGGTAGTACGCTGACGCAGCAGCTGGTGAAAAACTTCTTTTTAAATAATGAGCGCACCTTAACCCGTAAAGCCACAGAAGCTTTGATGTCGGTGTTAATTGAACTGCATTACAGTAAACAAGAGATTTTAGAAGCGTATCTCAATGAGGTTTTCTTAGGCCAAGACGGTCAGCGCGCCGTGCATGGTTTTGGCTTAGCCAGTCAGTACTTCTTTAGCCAGCCGTTAGCTGAATTAAAATTACATCAAGTGGCCTTGTTAGTGGCGATGGTTAAAGGACCGTCTTATTACAATCCGCGTCGTCAGCCTGAGCGAGCGCTTGAGCGTCGCAACTTAGTGATTGACCTGCTAATGGAGCAAGGGATTGTTGATGCAGAGCAAGCTTCTGCAGCCAAACAACGTCCGTTGGGTATTACTCAAAAGGGCAGTTTAGCCAATACCACTTACCCAGGTTTTTTAGATTTAGTGAAGCGTCAGTTGCGTGAAGATTATCGCGACGAAGACTTAACCGAAGAAGGTTTACGTATTTTCACAAGCTTTGATCCTATTGTGCAGCGTAAAGCTGAGGAAGCGTTGACGCAAACCTACAAGGAGCTGGCAGGTCGTAAAGAAATAGATAAAGTTGAAACTGCAATGTTGGTCAGTAGCCCGGAGTCAGGTGAAGTCTTGGCGTTGTTAGGCAGTCGCCAGCCACGCTATGCAGGCTTTAACCGTGCGCTTGATGCAGTGCGCCCGATAGGCTCTTTAGTTAAGCCGGCGGTATACCTCACAGCGCTAGAGCAGCCTAAGCAGTACACTCTGACAACTTATATTGAAGACTCAAGCTTTACCGTGAAAAGTAGTAAAGGCAAGGCTTGGACACCGCAGAACTATGATCGTAAAGAGCATGGGACAGTGTTCTTGTATCAGGGCTTGGCGCAATCCTATAACTTATCCACAGCTAAGCTAGGCTTAGAAATGGGTGTGCCGCGCGTGTTGCAAACCATGCGTAAGCTTGGAGTCGATCGAGAGTGGCCTGCTTATCCTGCTATGTTACTTGGCGCGGGTAGTTTGACACCCATTGAAGTCACCAGCATGTATCAAACGATCGCCAATGGTGGTTTTAATACACCTTTGCGCGCTATTCGTAGCGTCTTAACCGCTGATGATGAGCCGCTCGGACGTTATCCTTATAGTGTTGAGCAGCGTTTTGATGCTGGCGCTATTTATCTGACTCAAGAAGCCATGCGTCGCGTGATGACTGAAGGTACAGGTCGTTCGGTTTACAATCGTATTCCAGCCTCTGTCGTGTTGGCAGGTAAAACAGGCACCAGTAATGACTTGCGTGACAGTTGGTTTGCAGGCTTTGGGCAGGACTTACTGGCGGTGGTGTGGATGGGGCGTGATGATAATGGCCAAACACCCTTAACCGGTGCGAGCGGAGCTTTACAGGTCTGGGCTAACTTTATGCAAAAAGCTGCGCCATCTTCGTTGAATATGACACCTCCTGAGAATATTGTAATGGCTTGGGTGGATGCTTACTCAGGTTTGGGTAGCGCGAAAGATTGTCCAGGTGCTGTGCAAATGCCGTATATTCGTGGCAGTGAACCCTTGGCAGGTGATTCTTGTGATAATTCAAGCATCATCAAAGAGCCGGTTGAGTCAGTTAAGAGTTGGATTCGTAGTTGGTTGAATTAATCTATGTGGGGAATTGATGTGAGTAAGCATGCCGTTATTTTAGTTGCGCTGGCCGCCCTCCTAGCTGGTTGTGCTGGCTCGCCGCAGTACAGCAGCATACCTGTAGTAGAAAGTGGCGGACCCTTAACCGCAGGTGCAATGCGCGATAGAAATACACGTCAAATCGGCTCTGCAACACAGCAAGAGCAGCGTAATGCTGTGACAGAGGCACAAAATAATAATGAAGTCGTGCAAACCTATGCTGTGCCTAGTGTGCCTATCAGCGGCATACAGATTCAGCACGGTGATGCGCCAATAGAAAAAACTATTACTAGCACGCCAATGGCATCCATGCCGATTGGTGGTCAAGCGCGCTTAGCTGCTGATGAGCAGTTATCAGGCCCGGTATTAGCCTTGCTGACGACAGCTAAGCAGCAGCAAAATGGCGGTGATTATAATGGTGCTGCATCCAGCTTAGAACGTGCGCAGCGTATTGCTCCACGCGAGCCGCAAGTGCTCTATCGTTTAGCTGAAGTTCGTTTAGCGCAAGGCGATGCGAGTCAAGCTGAGCAGTTGGCGCAGCGCGGTTTAAGCTACAGCAATGGTCAATCTGCATTGCAGGCTGGGTTGTGGGATTTGATTGCTCGCGCACGCAGTCAGCAAGGTAATACTGCTGGTGCGCAAGAAGCGCAGCGCCGTGCAAGGGTGAATATGTAATGTTAGTGCAAGCTAAATTACGTGTTGGTGTGTTGCTAGTTGAGTTGGAAAACGAATTGCGCGCTTTGGGTTGGTGGGAGTCGCAAGCTCCCGCTGCGCAAGCACTGCAAAGCCAGCAGCCATTTTGTGTGGATACCTTAGAGTTCTCCCAGTGGCTACAATGGGTATTTGTCCCGCGTATGCAGAGTATTGTTCTGACGCAGCAGCCATTGCCTAAGCAGTGCGCGATTTTTGAGATGGCTACTGTGGTCTATCGTGAAAAAAGTTTTGAGACAGCAGCATTACAGCGTTGCCTGAAAAATATAGACGCAGCAATTATGTCGCAACAGGTATTGCATTAATCTGCAGTTGGCGCCGAGCTGCAGTTACTTCACATTTGTGCAGCGCTCATTGAGCAATTTTTCTGTATCAGCAATACGCGCTTGTCGTTCTTCTTCCGTTAGACGCTTCGGCTTGCCATCGACTTGAGCGAGTATTCTCGGATTGTTTTTTAGGTGAGCAAGGTTATAGCGCAATTCTGTACAGTACTTTTGCAGTTCGGCACTTTCTTGAGCAACTTGTTTACGTACTTCACGCTCTATTTCTGCTTGAGTTGGAGTGTCGTCAGCTAAGTGTTCAGTCGCTATCGATTTAGTGGTTGGCTGTGGTTGAAACACTTTAGTTTTGACTTGTTCAGATTGATTGGCTGGTGATGGTTGCGAGCCGAAATGGGTCACGCCTTGCGCATCAACCCATTTGTAAATTGGGGCTGCGAAGAGCGGTGTGCTCAGTAGTAATAAAAAGCTGGTTAGAGATAGGAAACCACGCATGCAATATTCCTTGTTGTATATACGCGACTGAATATAAAAATTAAGGCTTGTTGGAATATACCTTAAAAGGCGGTATTGCAACCTTGAGGTTGCACTTCAGGCCTATAAATATCTATCATATGCATCAGATAGCCCAAGAAACGAGAAAATTGTCTCGTAAAGCTTGACTTGCGGCTGCTGAATCCGAACAATTCACTGATAGCTGTAAAGTTCGCCTCATAAAGGCGCTTATAGCATGAGTTCATGAGGTGCGTACCCGTGCCGCCCGCTATGCCCGTATCGCGTTACCTCGCGCTGGGTGAGGAATCTTTAGACATTCGGGTTTCTCTATGCTGCTTAATTTAGGTAGCAGGGTAGTCGGCAATCACCGTCGCCCATGCTGCAAATAACAGCAACCTACAATCAGATTGCCCTTGATGAAGGGCGATATTCTGGCGTTTTAGAGGTGTTACTGTGGAACTTTTATCCGGCGCAGAAATGCTCGTTCGCTCATTGCGTGACGAGGGCGTTAAATATATCTATGGCTACCCAGGTGGTGCCGTACTGCATATTTATGATGCATTATTCAAAGAGCCTGCTTTAACGCATATTTTAGTGCGTCACGAGCAAGCTGCAACGCATATGGCCGATGGTTATGCGCGTGCAACCGGTAAAGCTGGTGTGGTACTGGTGACCTCAGGTCCTGGTGCAACCAACGCTGTAACTGGTATTGCGACTGCGTTTATGGACTCCATCCCGATGGTTGTCATCTCTGGGCAAGTACCCAGCGATATGGTCGGTACGGATGCGTTCCAAGAAACCGACATGATCGGTATCTCACGTCCGATTGTTAAACACAGCTTTATTATTAAGCACCCTTCAGAAATTCCTGAAGTCGTTAAGAAAGCTTTCTATTTAGCTGAGTCAGGCCGTCCAGGTCCTGTGGTTATTGATGTCCCTAAGGATATGACTAACCCAATTGATAAGTTTGAATACAACTACCCGAAAAAAGCTAAGCTGCGTTCTTATGCGCCTGCTACGCGTGGTCATTCAGGTCAGATTCGCAAAGCTGCAGAAATGTTGTTGGCGGCTAAGCGCCCAGTAGTTTACGCCGGTGGTGGTGTCATCTTGGGTGGTGCGTCTGCACAGTTGACCGAAATGGCGAAAATGCTAAATGTACCTGTGACCAATACCTTGATGGGTCTAGGTTGCTATCCAGGTGATGATCGTCAGTTTGTTGGTATGTTAGGTATGCATGGTAGCTACACGGCTAACTTAACTATGCACCACTGTGACGTATTGATTGCTGTTGGTGCGCGCTTTGATGACCGCGTGATTAATGGTGCAGCTAAGTTCTGTCCTAACGCAAAAATCATTCATATCGATATTGATCCGGCGTCTATTTCAAAAACGATTAAAGCTGATATCCCGATTGTTGGACCAGTTGATAGCGTTTTAAATGACATGCTCGCCGCATTAAAAGATATTGGCACTAAGCCAAATCCTGATGTTGTTGCTAGCTGGTGGAAGCAAATTGACGAATGGCGCGGTAACGGTAAATTGTTCCCGTATGACACTGGTGATGGCAGTATTATCAAGCCACAAACTGTTATTGAAACATTGTGTGATGTGACTAAAGGTGATGCGTTTGTTGCTTCGGACGTTGGTCAGCACCAAATGTTTGCTGCGCAATACTATCGTTTTAATAAGCCAAACCGTTGGATTAACTCTGGTGGTCTAGGCACGATGGGCTTTGGTTTTCCTGCAGCAATGGGCGTTAAGCTAAACTTCCCTGATGATGACGTAGCATGCGTCACAGGTGAAGGCAGTATTCAGATGAATATCCAGGAGCTGTCAACCTGTTTGCAGTATGACTTGCCGGTTAAGATTATTAACTTAAACAATGGTGCATTAGGTATGGTTCGCCAATGGCAGGATATGGTTTATAACAGCCGTTACTCCCATTCGTATATGGAATCATTACCGGACTTTGTTAAGTTGGTTGAAGCTTATGGTCATGTGGGTATGCGTATCACTGACCTCAAAGATCTTAAGCCAAAAATGGAAGAAGCCTTTGCGATGAAAGATCGTTTGGTTTTCCTAGATATTCAAGTTGACACAAGTGAGCACGTGTACCCAATGCAAATACGCGATGGTGCAATGCGCGATATGTGGCTCAGCAAAACGGAGCGGACATAATCATGAGACATATCATTTCTTTGCTTTTAGAAAATGAGCCCGGTGCTTTGTCTCGTGTGATCGGCCTGTTTTCTCAGCGTAACTACAATATTGAAAGCCTGACTGTTGCTCCGACAGAAGATCCAACCTTGTCACGTTTGACCTTGACTACTGCGGGCAAAGAGGAGGTGATTGAACAGATCACCAAAAACCTCAATAAGCTGATTGAAGTGGTTAAGCTGGTTGATTTGTCAGAGAGTGCGCATATTGAACGCGAGTTGATGCTGATTAAGATTAAGGCTAGTGGCGCTCAGCGTGCTGAAATCAAACGTACCGCTGATATTTTCAGAGGACAGATTGTAGATGTTTCGCCAAGTCTGTATACCGTACAGCTAGCAGGAACAACAGATAAGCTAGACAGCTTTATCCAAGCGATTGGTCCGGCGTCTATTTTAGAAGTAGTGCGCAGCGGTGTGACCGGTATTGCGCGTGGCGATAAAATTTTAAGCCTTTGAATTAACCATGAAGAGCAATAGGCTCTTCAATATTAGGAGCGAATTATGAAAGTTTACTACGATAAAGATTGTGATCTGTCTATCATCAAAGGCAAGAAAGTAGCCATTATTGGTTATGGCTCACAAGGTCATGCGCACGCATGCAACCTGCAGGATTCAGGTGTTGACGTTACTGTTGGTCTGCGCGCTGGTTCTTCTTCAATTGCTAAAGCTGAAGCGCACGGTTTGAAAGTTTCAGACGTTGCATCGGCAGTTAAAGCAGCTGACGTTGTAATGGTTCTGACTCCAGATGAGTTCCAAGGTCAGTTATATAAAGAAGAATTAGAGCCAAACTTGAAGAAAGGTGCAACTTTAGCCTTTGCTCACGGTTTCTCAGTTCACTACAACCAAGTAACACCACGTGCTGACCTTGACGTTATTATGATCGCGCCAAAAGCGCCAGGTCACACTGTACGTTCTGAGTTTGTTAAGGGTGGTGGTATTCCAGACCTTATCGCTATTTACCAAGATGCTTCAGGTAACGCGAAAAACGTTGCACTGTCTTACGCGAGCGGTGTAGGTGGTGGTCGTACTGGTATTATCGAAACAACCTTTAAAGACGAAACCGAAACTGACTTGTTCGGTGAGCAGGCTGTTCTATGTGGCGGTACTGTTGAGTTGGTTAAAGCGGGCTTTGAAGTATTGGTTGAAGCTGGCTACGCTCCAGAAATGGCTTACTTTGAGTGCTTGCACGAATTGAAATTGATCGTAGACCTGATGTTCGAAGGCGGTATTGCGAACATGAACTACTCAATTTCTAACAACGCAGAGTACGGTGAGTATGTAACTGGTCCTGAAGTGATCAACGACGAGTCACGCGCAGCAATGCGTAATGCTCTGAAGCGCATTCAGAATGGTGAGTACGCGAAGATGTTTATCACTGAAGGCGCAACGAACTATCCTTCAATGACTGCATACCGTCGCAACAACGCTGCGCACGGTATTGAAGTTGTTGGTGAGAAACTGCGTTCCATGATGCCTTGGATCTCAGCTAACAAGATTGTTGATAAATCAAAGAACTGATTTTTCAGCAGTTGAAAAACGCGGCCTAGGCCGCGTTTTTCGTTTCTAGTGCTTAAATAGTATAAAATAGCAGTCTTGTTAGATAGATTGGCTCATTACTTAGAGAAGCTTAAGGAAGACTATGAATCAGCGTCCTGAAGAACATGATGATGCGTCATCGATTGAGAGTTTATTGCCGATAGATGAGCATATTGAAGAAGGTCATGATAACGAAGGTCGAAAAGTGCGGCATAGAGGTGTCTATTTACTGCCGAACCTATTTACCACCGCCAACTTGTTTGCCGGCTTTTATTCCATTATGTGCGCTATTAACGGGAACTTCACTGTAGCTGCTGCGACAGTTTTTGTTGCTATGGTGCTGGATGGCTTGGATGGGCGTGTTGCTCGGATGACGAATACACAAAGTGCTTTTGGTGCTGAGTATGATTCACTGTCCGATATGGTGGCCTTTGGTTTGGCGCCTGCAATTATTGCGTACCAGTGGGCGCTATCAGAGCTAGGTAATGTAGGGCTGACAATTGCCTTCATTTATGTAGCTTGTGCGGCTTTGCGTTTAGCGCGTTTTAATACGCAGATTGGTATTGTTGATAAGCGTTGGTTTATTGGCTTGGCCAGTCCAGCTGCTGCGGGTGTAGTTGCAGGAGTGGTATGGGCTTTGAGTGACAATGGTGTTGGTGCTGTTGATTTGCCTGTTGCTGTGATTATTCTGTTTGCAGTCCTTGTGGCGTTATCGGGTATGTTGATGGTTAGCAACATTAAGTACTATAGCTTTAAGGACTTAGACCTTAAGGGGCGCGTACCTTTTGTAGCTATCTTGGTAGTAGTGTTGGCTTTTGCTGTTGTATTCAGTGATCCGCCAAGAATACTGCTGTTGTTGTTCCTGGTTTATGCTCTTTCTGGTCCAGTACAGTATGTATTGCATCTGCGTAAGCGTAAAAACCGCCAGCAGAGCGATGTTTAGAAGTATTTTGCATTTCTTTCTCATTAGCTGTTGACAGGCTGCGTCGCTGCTGTAGAATGCGCACCTCGTTAGGCAAACAAGGTTTCACAGCTTAACGTAAGAGTTTGATTTTTAAGGAAATAACTTAAAAAATAAGCTTGACAGGTTCGCAGTGTTCTGTAGAATACGCGGCCTACCAGAGAGGTTCGAAAGAGTCTCAACGGTAACAAGGAGTTT
>DATERP010000112.1:0-5679 GCA_035271385.1 Thiopseudomonas sp.
CTTGGGGTGTTCATTAATTCCTAGTCCAGTTTGACGATGAGAGGTGGGTGGTGTGCGCTGATAATCATAAAACATTGAAAAACACTAGCTGCGTAAATCACTGAGAGAACTAATTATGGCTATCGCTCATAAGAAAACAACAAAAGAACTCGAGCTCATCGAAAGTGCGCGCAAAATGATTCCAGCGTTAAAAGCGCGCTCCACCCAAGCAGGGCATGATCTTAAAATCCCTGATGAAACCATTGCAGAGATGCAGGCCGCAGGTTTATTCAAAGCGATGCAACCTAAGCGTCATGGTGGCTTTGAAGTTGATCCCCGTACCTTCTTTGAAATTCAAATGGCACTGGCTGAAGGCTGTATGTCCACTGCGTGGATTTATGGCGTGATGGGTGTGCACCCATGGCAGTTAGCGCGTTACCCTGAGCAAGCTCAGCAAGATGTCTGGGGTGTAAGTCAAGATACCTTAGTCGGCTCAACCTATATGCCTGTGGCGAAAGTGACACCGGTTGAAGGTGGCTATCGCATCAGCGGTCGCTGGGGTTTCTCTAGTGGTTGCGAGCATTGCGAGTGGACATTGCTGGGTGGTATTTTACCGCCTGATGAGAATGGCGAAGGTGTGGAGCATGGTACGTTCCTAGTGCCTTTAGCTGACTATCGCATTGAGCGTAACTGGGATGTGCTGGGTCTGCGTGGGACGGGCAGTCACGATATTATCGTGGATGATGCTTTTGTTCCGGCGCACCGTGTGCAGCGCACCAATAACAGCTCACCTGAAGCCACTCCAGGTCTGAAAGAAAACACCAATCCGATCTTTGCGATTCCCTTTGCACAGGTCTTTACCCGTGCAGTGTCCACTTCAGCGTTAGGTGCGTTACAAGGCGCTATTAACGAGTTTTGTGACAATGCGGCGAAGCACATCGGTAAGCATGGTGCTAAAACAGCTGAAGATCCATTGGCTCAGGATACGGTTGCCGATGCAATCTTGACCTTGGATATGCTCAAGCTGGTCTTGCACCGCAACTACGGTGAACTGCTAGAGATTGCTCACAAAGGCGAATTGCCTGATGTGGAAATGCGTTTGCTGTACCGCTATCAGTCGGCTTATGTGACTAATACCTGCGCTGAGAAAGTGAGCTTATTACTGAGGTCAATGGCTGCGTCTGGACTCTATAAGACTAATCCAGTCGAACGTATCTTCCGTGATATTCATCAGGCTCGCGGTCATATTGCCAATAACATGGCGGCCTATGCGCGTGCCTATGGCACAGTCCAGCTCGGTCTGCCTAACCCTGATCCTTACGTTTAAAAAGTGTTTCCGTCGCGCACTCTAAGTAGCGCGACGGTTTTTGCTTGCCAACTTCGTGATTAAGATAGGTGTGTAGATGACTGATAAAAATAATTACAATACAGATTACGATCTGGTAGTCGTGGGTTCAGGTGCTGGCGCCTTAACTTCTGCGGTAACTGCTGCAGCACAAGGGCTGCGGGTGCTGGTTGTGGAAAAAACCGACAAGTACGGTGGTACATCCGCGTTGTCAGGTGGTGGTATTTGGATCCCTTGCAACCATTACTTTAAAGCCAAGGGAGGCCAAGACAGTCCGGAAAAAGCTTGGACCTATCTGAAAAATGCCATTGGTGACGATATCGATGAAGTCCGCGTGCGTAAGTATATTGAAAAAGCACCGGAGATGATCAAGTGGTTAGAGGATAACTCGCGTGTACGTTACGCTGTTGCAGAAAAATATCCAGATTACTACCCGCAATATGAAGGGTTTTTGCCTGGTGGTCGTACCCTCGATCCTGAGTTATTTGATATTGCGGCGTTGAAAGATGAGCTGCCAAACCTGCGCGAAGCCTCACGCGGGAATATGCTTATGGGGAGTATCTCTTGGACCGCCCGTCAAGCGCATATAGCGATGTCAAAGTCGCGTGGCTGGCGTTTGATGGTGATGTGGATGATGCTGCGCTATAAAATGGATTTTAGGTGGCGTAAAAAAACCGGCCAAAAACGTGACCGTCGGACTGCTTTAGGTAATGCCTTAGTGGCGAGCTTGCGTGCGTCGTTGATTGATAGGGGTGTGCCTGTATGGCTCAACACTAACTTTATTGAGTTAATTGAAGAAAACGGCCGCGTCTGTGGTGTGGTGGTCGAGCGTAATGGTCAGCAGCAGCGTATTGGTGCTAGTCGAGGTGTCATTTTAGCGGCTGGCGGCTTTGAGCAAAACCCTGTGCTACGTGAGAAATATCTGCCGCAGCCGAATAAGGTTGAGTGGAGCACGACGCCAGAAGGCGCTAATACCGGTGCGGCACTCGAAGCTGGACAGAAGCTCGGTGCAGCTACTGCATTATTGGATTGGGCGTGGTGGACGCCTTCATTTTTAGTGCCAGGTGAAGCCAAAGCCCGTGGTGTGTTTGCTGAGCGAGCTTTCCCAGGCGCGATTGTGGTGAACAGTTTAGGCCAGCGTTTTGTGAATGAAGCAACTCCTTATCTTGAGTTTGTCACGGCTATGTATGCCGATAATAAAAAAACTGCAGGTAAGACGTTTCCGAGTTGGGTGGTGTTTGATGCCAAGTTCCGCTTTAACTACGCCATGGGCCCATTAATGCCGGGGCAGATTATGCCTGATATGCGTCTGCGCAAAGAGTGGCTGAATAAGCTCTACTATAAAGCCGACACACTGGAAGAATTGGCACAAAAAATTGGTGTTGATGTCGCTGGTTTAAAAGATACGGTTAAGAAAATCAATCACTACGCGCAAACCGGTGTGGATGAAGATTTCGGTCGCGGTGGTAACGTATTTGATCGCTACTATGGTGATAGCAATGTCACTCCAAATCCTTGCTTAGCCCCCGTCGCCAAAGGTCCATTTTACGCGATGCCGATTCAGGGCGGTGATATTGGTACTAAAGGTGGCTTGTTAACCAACGAACATGCGCAGGTCGTCAAGCCCGATGGTCAGGTGATTAAAGGCTTGTATGCGATCGGTAATACCTCGGCTTCGGTGATGGGCACCACCTATCCTGGTGCGGGCGGTACCTTGGGTCCAGCGATGACCTTTGGTTACATTGCTGCGTTAGATGCCGCTGCACAAAAATAAGGAAAGCAGTATGAGTAAAAGACTGTCTGGAAAAGTAGCGATTGTCACTGGCGCTGCCAGTGGTGTTGGCGAAGCTGTAGCGCGTCTGTTTGTCAGTGAGGGCGCACAGGTGCTGATGTCAGACCTCAATGAGGTAGATGGCGCACGTATCGCGACAGAAATTGGCGCCACTTTTGTGCGTCACGATGTCACCGACCCGCAAGGTTGGCAGCAGGTAGTGGATCGTGCTGTCGACAGCTTTGGCAAGCTGGATATCTTGGTCAATAATGCCGGTATTTTAATTGCGGGTGATATCGAAGAGTCCAGCTATGAAGACTGGAAGCGCTTAATGAATGTCAATGCCGACAGCGTGTTCCTTGGCTGTAAAGCGGCGATTGCAGTGATGAAAAAACAGGGCGGCTCGATTGTCAATATGTCGTCTATTGCCGCTTTAGCAGGCAAAGAAGATTACGTCGCATACTGTGCCAGTAAAGGTGCAGTGGCGGCGTTAACCCGTGCAGTGGCGGCTGACTGTCGCTTAAAGCGCTACCGTATTCGTTGTAACTCAGTGCACCCCGATGGCATTTTAACGGCCATGACCCGTGCGACTTACCCCAAGGGTGTTGACCCTGACATGTTAACCATCGATAAAGATCCGATGAACCGTGCCTGCCTGCCGCTCGATGTTGCTCAGGGCGTACTTTATTTGGCTTCAGATGAAGCACGTGCCGTGAATGGCATTGAGTTACGCATTGATAGCGGCCAATTTGTAATGAGTATTTAATTATGAGCCTACCCAGCTACCATGAGCTACGTGTTGCCTCGGTAATACAGGAAACCCATGACGCCTGCTCATTTGAGTTTGACGTGCCCGATGAGTTGCAGGCCGATTTTAAATATCGCCCCGGTCAGTTCTTAACCTTGCGGACACCTTGGGAGGACGATTGGTTGCCGCGCTGTTACTCACTTTCAAGTTCTCCGTATGAAAAGGAGCGCCTGCGCGTGACGGTGAAACGAGTCACGGATGGTCGTGGCTCTAACTGGTTATGCGACAACATTAAGGCGGGCGATACGCTGGAGGTGTTAAAGCCAGCTGGTGTATTTGTGCCGAAAAATCTTGATGCGAACTTTTTGCTATTTGCCGGTGGCAGTGGCGTGACGCCAGTGTTATCGATTTTGCGTTCCGCGCTCAGTCAGGGCAGTGGTCGAGTGCGTTTTGTGTACGCAAATCGTGATGAGGCCTCGGTGATTTTTAAAGGGCTATTGCGCGAGTTAGCAGTGCAGTACCCAGAGCGACTGCAGATTATTCATTGGCTCGATTCGGTGCAGGGGCATACTTCGCCTCAGCATTTGGCGCAGTTTGCTGAAGGCTTAGTCAATCCAGAAGTCTTTGTCTGTGGTCCTGAGCCCTTTATGCAATGTGTTGAGCAAGCTGCCAAGATTGCGGGAATTGCTGGCAAGTCCGTGCATGTTGAGCGCTTTGTTTCCTTGCCGGGTGAAAGCGAAGGGGGCTTTGAAGCCATAGTCCAGCACGCAGGCTCGAGTGCGACCAAGCTGACGGTGGAGTTGGATGGCGAAACGCGCGAAATCGACTGCGAAGACGGTGAGATTCTGCTGGCAGCTATGTTGCGTGAAGGAATCAAAGCGCCACATTCATGCTTGGTGGGTTCCTGCGCCACTTGTATGTGTACTTTAGTCTCAGGCGATGTGGATTTGTTAGCCAATGATGCATTGGACAAAAATGAGCTCGCTGAAGGTTGGACGTTGGCCTGCCAAGCTGTGGCGACCTCTGGCAAGGTGCATTTGAAATTCCCTGATTAACAGAGATTGAATCTCGCTCTGCCCCGGGAGTGATCTATCGTCCGTTTGTACGATGCTGCCGCTGGGTGCGCAAAGCTAATGTTGCCATACAGTTGAACAGCATAATAACAAAGGAACGCTAACCATGAACGGGCGCACGCTAACTACAACAAAAAACCTAAATACTGTAAGGCGATTGTCTTTGGCGATCGCAGCTATTACTTGCAGTACTTCGGCATTCGCTTTACCCACTATTCACTTTGACAATGGCTTAAGTTTACAAAGCCAAGTGACGGCGAACTACACCTTATCAACGCGTACGGGATCGGCTAACTCGGCCTATCTTAAAGATCCTAACAATGATGACGGCACGCGCAACTTTGATAAATGGGGATTAATCAATAACCGCGTCAGTGTGTTTGGTGAAGTGATTGCGCGTTATGAAAATGTCGGCGCTGTAGTGCGCGGTAGTCATTTCTATGATGACGTTTACCATAACGACAACAAAAACAACTCACCGGGTACGGTCAACAAGGCCGGCAACCACCGCAAATTTACCAGCAAAACTAAAGAGCGCAGCGGCGGACAAGCACGTCTGCTGGATGCCTATGTGTTTGGTAACTTCACCATGGGTGACTCAAAGTACCTGTCGGTGAAAGCGGGTCGTCACTTAGTGGCGTGGGGTGAGAGTTTATTCTGGCCCAATATCAGTCAGGGCCAAGCACCTGTTGATGCCACGAAATTTAACGTACCTGGTACCGAAGCTAAAGATGCCTACCTGCCTGCAGGTCAAGTGTCTTTT
>DATERP010000113.1:0-21956 GCA_035271385.1 Thiopseudomonas sp.
TGCTGCATCAGTGCTTGCATTTTTTGCTTGTTAGGTTGTGTCACTATGCCGCGCTCGGTGACGATAACATCAATCAGATCTGCCGGAGTGACATCAAAGACGGGGTTAAATGCAGCAATCTCAGCGGCAATGCGCTGCTCACCCACATATAAAATCTCTTCACCCGCGCGCTCTTCAATCGGAATCTGCGTGCCGCTGCTCAGTTGCATATCAATAGTGGAACTGGGGGCCACCACCATGACTTTCACATTGTGATAGCGCGCTAAAACTGCTAACTGGTAGGTGCCAATCTTATTTGCCACGTCACCATTGGCGGTAATACGGTCAGCCCCGACAATCACCCAAGTGATTTTACCTTGCGCCATTAAGTGCGCTGCGCTGGAATCGACGTTTAACAGGCTAGGAATCCCCTCACCCACTAATTCCCAAGCCGTTAAACGCGAGCCTTGTAACCAAGGACGGGTTTCATTGACGTGCACGCAACTCACCAAACCATCTAAGTAAGCTGCACGAATCACCCCCAACGCAGTACCAAAGCCGCCTGTAGCTAAAGCACCGGTATTGCAGTGCGTCATCACATGCTGTTGTGCGGGGTTGGCAGCGCGAATCATCTGCAAACCCAGTTCAGCGGTATACAGATTGGCTTCACGGTCATCATTAAGGATGGCCACGGCTTGCGCTTCGAGTAATTGCAAGGGCTGCTGATGCTGTACCGCCAACACTAAACAATTGCGCATTTTCTCCAGCGCCCAAAATAAGTTGACGGCCGTAGGTCGCGATTCAGCCAAGAGCTTAAAATCAGCGTCTAAGGCCAAGGGTAAGTTTGTCACTTGATTGGCTATATGTTGCTGCGCGGCTAACACCACTGCAAAGGCTGCGGCAATCCCAATAACTGGCGCACCACGCACACGCATCTCACGAATGGCTTGTGCAACATCGGCTGCACTGTCATAACGCTGCCAGAGCTCTTGTTGTGGCAATAGGCGCTGATCAAGTAAATACAGCGCACTATCACGCCACTCTAATGCTTTGACTTTCTCAGCCGCCAACATCTGTTCACGAATCATCAGCATACGCCCTTGAAAAATAACTAATTATAACTGAGTCTGAAGCTAAAGCAGCAGTCACTGTGTCTTATACGCTGCT
Organism: Thiopseudomonas sp.; assembly: GCA_035271385.1. Classification (GTDB taxonomy): domain Bacteria; phylum Pseudomonadota; class Gammaproteobacteria; order Pseudomonadales; family Pseudomonadaceae; genus Denitrificimonas. Next base: position 1,147 of record DATERP010000113.1, read on the forward strand.
GCTAGCGTCAATCGACATTCAATACCTTTAAACTATACAAGCCCACGTTAACTTTATTGAGCAGGAAGCCACGCATGCTGCATTCGCCGTTAGATTGTTTGTTATTGCCTGAGTGGCTGGTCCCCGTCGAACCTGCCGGTGTTGTGTTAAAAAACTACGCTATTGGTATTCGCGGTGACCGCATTGCTCTAATTGCACCGCGCGAGCAAGCGTTAAAAATACCCTGTGCTGATGTGCGTGAACTGCCCAATACTTTACTCACCCCAGGCTTAATTAATGCCCACGGGCATGCGGCAATGAGTTTGTTTCGCGGCTTAGCCGATGATCTGCCACTGCATACTTGGCTCAATGAGCATATTTGGCCGGCAGAAGCGCAATGGGTTAATGAAGATTTTATTCGTGATGGCACCGACTTAGCCTTGGCTGAGCAGATCAAAAATGGCATTACCTGCTTTTCTGATATGTATTTTTACCCTGAAATTGCTTGCCAGCAAGTGCATGACAGCGGAATGCGCGCACAAATCACAGTGCCGATGCTCGATTTCCCAGTACCCGGTGCACGTGATAACGCTGAAGCCCTGCGCAAAGGCTTGCAACTCTTTGATGATTTACAGCAGCATCCGCGCCTGACGATTGGCTTTGGTCCTCATGCTCCTTATACCGTCAGTGATGCCGGTATAGAAAATATTGTTATGCTCGCCGCGCAGTTGGATGCACCTGTGCAAATGCATGTGCACGAAACTGCCACGGAAATACAAAACAGCATCGATCAGTATGGCGAACGTCCGCTGGCACGATTGGCTCGCCTTGGCATACTTGGCCCGCGCTTTCAAGCGGTGCATATGACGCAAGTTAATGATGAGGATATCGCCCTCTTGGTACAAACCAATAGCAGCGTGATTCATTGCCCAGAGTCCAACCTCAAACTGGCCAGTGGCTTTTGTCCCATTGAGCGCTTATGGAATGCGGGCGTTAACGTCGCCATTGGTACAGATGGCGCCGCCAGCAACAATAATCTTGACCTGCTGGGTGAAACTCGTACCGCAGCCCTACTAGCTAAAGCTGTAGCGCAGTCGGCAAGCGCTGTCAGTGCTCATCAGGCTTTACGCATGGCCACACTTAATGGTGCACGCGCACTGGGCGTTGATGAGAACACCGGCTCACTGGAAGTGGGCAAGCTAGCGGATATCACCGCATTTAATTTTAATGACCTGTCAGTGCAGCCCGTCTACGACCCCGTCTCACAGCTGATTTACGCGGCTGGGCGTAACTGTGTTGAGCATGTTTGGGTCGGTGGCAAGCAGTTACTGCATAACCGTCAGTTAGTGCGTATGGATGAGCAAAAGATCATTGCTCAAGCACAATACTGGGCTCATAAAATCGCAAAAAAATAATGCACAAGAACAACGTAGATTGCTAAAACCTTACACAGTGCAATATCCGTTGACGAACACTAAGGCAAAGACTCAGAAAAACTGGCATTATGTGCAACTTAAATCACGGCATATATCGTATAGGACTGGGTTATGAGCAATGTAGACCATGCTGAAATTGCGAAATTTGAAGCGTTAGCTCACCGCTGGTGGGACCGTGAAAGCGAATTTAAACCGCTGCATGATATCAATCCACTGCGCGTCAATTGGATCAATGAGCGCGCACCACTGGCCGGACAAAAAGTCTTGGATGTGGGCTGTGGCGGCGGCATTCTTAGCGAAGCGATGGCGCAGCGTGGCGCGCAAGTGACAGGCATTGATATGGGTGAAGCACCTTTAGCAGTGGCACGCTTGCATCAGCTCGAAAGCGGTGTAGAAGTCACTTACCACCAAGTCACTGCTGAGGCCCTAGCCGAAGAAATGCCTGGCCAATTTGATGTGGTCACTTGCTTAGAAGTGCTGGAGCACGTACCCGATCCAGCCTCTATTATTCGTGCGTGCTATGCCCTAGTTAAACCGGGCGGCCAAGTATTTTTCTCTACTATCAACCGCAACCCTAAAGCCTATTTGTTTGCCATCGTTGGTGCAGAATATATTTTACGTATGCTACCGCGCGGCACGCATGACTTTAAAAAGTTTATTCGCCCGTCTGAATTGGGTGCTTGGAGTCGCGCTGCTGGCTTGGAAGTTCACGATATTATCGGCCTGACTTACAATCCGCTCACTAAGCGTTACAAGCTGGAAGCCGATGTTGACGTGAATTATATGCTGCACACTACCAAGGACGTCTAATGCGTATTCAAGCCGTTTTGTTTGATATGGATGGCACCTTGCTGGATACAGCCAAAGATTTCTACGCCATTATTCAAGAGATGCATGCCGAGCATGGCTTAGCGGCTTTTACCGATGAAGCTGGGTTTCGTCAGCATATTTCTGCTGGCGCACAGGCCATGGTGGCTTATGCCTTTGCCTTGCAACCTGACGACCCAGCTTTACTTGTATTACGTGATGAGTTTCTAGCGCGCTATGACCTGCAGCACGCCAAGTATACCCAGCCATTTCCAGGCATCTTAGAACTGCTACAACAGTTAGAGCATGCTGGTATCCGCTGGGGCGTCGCAACCAATAAGCCGTTGCGCTTTGCTCAGCCCATCATGGACGCTTTAGGTTTAACTCAGCGTAGCGCTGTGCTGTTGTGCCCTGATCATGTTGAGCACAGCAAGCCCGCGCCTGATATGTTGCTATTGGCCTGCGAGCAACTGCAGCTTGATCCGCGCCAAATCATTTATGTGGGCGATGATCAGCGTGATATTGATGCCGGCCGCGCTGCCAATATGCATACTGTTGCTGTGCGCTATGGCTATAACCAGCCAGATGACAATCCGTCAAACTGGGGTGCTGATGCCGTTGTGGATTGCATCAGCGAATTAAAACCCCTGTTAGAGGCACAGTGCTTGTGTTGAAAGCAGCGCTGACCTGCCACACCATCTAAGTCCCCTGCACTGACCTTATTGATTTTAAAGAGAGACATTATGTTTGATTACACTGCGCCCGCAGGACTGCTTACGGGCCGTACTATTCTAATCACCGGTGCTGGACGTGGCATTGGTGCGCAAGCAGCACGTACTTATGCTGCTTATGGTGCAACTGTCCTATTGCTGGGCAAAACAGAAAAGCACCTGAACGCTGTGTACGACGAGATTTTAGCGGCCGGTCATGCTGAACCTGTCGTAATTCCATTGGATCTTGAGAAAGCCAGCCCTGAAGCTTACACAGAGTTAGCCGCCATGATTGAGGCCGAATTTGGTCACCTCGATGGCCTGCTGCATAATGCGTCAATTTTAGGACCGCGCACACCGCTAGAGCAGTTAGCCGGTGATGACTTTGCCAAAGTCATGCAAATTAATGTCAACGCGATGTTTATGCTTAATAGCGCGATGCTGCCATTACTGCGCTTAGCACCGGACGCCTCAGTTATTTTTACCTCCAGCAGCGTAGGCCGCAAAGGTCGTGCGTACTGGGGTGCCTATGCCGTATCTAAATTTGCCACTGAAGGCTTAATGCAGGTGATGGCAGATGAACTCGACGACACAGCAATCCGAGCTAACAGCCTCAATCCTGGCGGCACTCGCACCGATATGCGCGCGCACGCTTACCCAGGTGAGAACCCAGACAACAACCCTACCCCAGCTGAAATTATGCCACTCTATCTTTACCTGATGGGCCCAGATAGCAAAGGGGTTACTGGGCAGGCGTTTAACGCACAATAATACAAACGTAATTCAAGGCACGGTACTCACCGTGCCATCTCGTACGCCCCGTCATACACAAAGCCTGTCAGGCGTCATAATGTCGACACTGCTGTATAAGCATTTGCATATAGAGTAATGGCCATTTGCAATCTTTCTTGACAGCAATCACTTGACCTTAATGCAAGCCATTGATTTTAAAGAGATTTAAAAGTTGGCATGATAATAGCTTACCTATAAGCAGGATCGCTTAAGGTGAAACATTATGATGCATACGCAACCCCTATCAAACGTTATTCATATTGAGAAAAAAACAGCTCAGCGCTTAAAAGATACTGTGTCAACACAGCCTCTCATAGCCCTATCTGCCGCTGAAGTGCGTCAGCAATTGCTGATGCAGTTACAAAGCTCATTGGATCTACGTGCTGTTTTAACGATGTTTTTTAATACATCGCAGCGTTTGGTAGCCTATGATTCCCTGGTTTTTAATTACGCCGCTCATGATGCAGAAGTTGTGTTAGGTGCGGCTCATAGCCAGCATCGCATACAGTACACTTTAAATTATCAAAGTGAGTTTTTAGGTGATATCACCTTTACTCGTGCTCAGCGTTTTAGCGATCTAGAGTTAGGCAATCTCGAATCTATTATGTCCAGTTTGGTATTGCCATTGCGCAATGCTCTTTTGTACAGCACAGCATTACAAAACGCCTTAAAAGATCCGCTCACCGGCACCGGCAACCGTAATTCCATGCAAGCTACCCTAGAGCGTGATATTGCTATTGCTCACCGCCACAACCATGCTTTATCTGTCTTGATGATCGATATTGACTACTTTAAGCGTATCAATGATATCTACGGCCATAACATGGGTGACATGGTATTAATCAAAGTCGCACAAACGCTAGAAAAGCAGTTGCGCAATACTGATTCATTGTTTCGTTATGGTGGCGAAGAGTTTTTAGTGGTGCTGCCTAATACAGCCAGCACTGAGGCGGCTCTAGTGGCAGAGCGTTTGCGAGAAAGTCTAGAGTCATTACTGATTAGCAATGAGCAAGGCGTGATTAATGTTACTGCAAGCTTAGGCTGCGCAACCTTAAACACTGACGAATCATTGAGCAGCTTATTGCAGCGCTCGGACAAAGCCTTGTATGCCGCCAAACACAATGGCCGCAACCAAGTACAGTATGCGTCATAATATTGACGCATACTGTTAAAGCATTTTACTCAGGACGCAAACGACGTACTGTTGGCTTTTTAGCGCCACCTGACTTATTTGCACCACTGGTAACACTCGGACGCGTGCGTCGAGCACCCTTATCAAACTCATCGGGCTTGTCTTTATTGGTGCTGTAAACGGTTTTCTTTTCTGGACGACGGTTGTCACGCACTTGCGCTACCGGACGAGCAATCTTACGCTGCTGGCGTTCCAACTTATCCTTAGCTTTCTCGCTCACTTCAGCTAAAGCAACTGGCTCAAGGCCCACTTCTTTACTGAGAATATCGATCTCCGCCTGCCCCATTTCACGCCAGCGTCCGACGCTCAACTCTGAAGTTAAGAATACCGGCCCAAAACGCACACGCTTCAAGCGGCTCACTATGACATCTTGTGATTCCCACAAGCGACGTACTTCACGGTTACGGCCTTCCATTACCACGCAATGGAACCAACGGTTAAAGCCTTCGCCACCGGGTGCGGCCTGCACATCGGTAAACTTCGCTGGACCGTCTTCAAGCATCACACCGTTTTTAAGATTTTCAATCATCTCTTCAGTGACTTCACCACGCACACGTACCGCATACTCACGGTCCATCTGGTACGAGGGGTGCATCAAGCGATTAGCTAACTCACCATCAGTGGTGAACATCAGCAGACCCGTAGTATTGATATCCAAGCGACCGATATTGATCCAGCGACCGGTGTGCGGGCGTGGTAAACGGTCAAACACAGTTGGGCGACCTTCAGGGTCACGGCGCGTACACACTTCCCCTTCAGGCTTGTTATAAATTAATACGCGACGCTGTAAATATGTTTCAGCTTCTTGTTTGAGTGGACGACCATCGACAGTGATGGCATCCAATGCATCAACGCGCGCGCCCAATTTAGCGACACGTGAGTTGACTAATACGCGACCATCAGCGATCCACTGCTCAATATCACGGCGTGAGCCAAAGCCCATGCGCGCCAGTACTTTCTGCAGTTTTTCACCAACAGGTGCAACAGCACCTTTTTTGGCTTTCTCGTTTTGTGGCTTCTCAACTGCTGGTGCAGCAGTTTTCTTCGATTTGTCGTGCATGCTAAGCACCTCCCGGTGGGTTTCTTTTCAATAGTATTCAATTGCAAAAATTGCAAGCCACACATTGTACGCGCAGCTCGCTCAATAGACGATATAAATCAGTCAGTGCGCTGAGTTAAGTGCCAAGCCTGATGAATTTTCTTATTACGAGCAAAGTCCGGATCAAAGGTTTTCGCGGTAATATTCGTCACCTGATAACGAGCCTCAACACTTTCATCCATGACAAAGCGACGGAAGTTATTGGAGAAGTACAGGCTACCACCCGGTGCTAAACGGGCCATGGCACGGTCAAGCAACACAACATGATCGCGCTGAATATCAAACACCTCTTCCATACGCTTGGAGTTAGAGAAGGTTGGCGGATCAACAAAGATCAGGTCATACATCTCACGATCATCTTCCAGCCACGTCATTACATCGGCATGTATTAAGTTGTGCTTATCAGAGAAACCGTTGGCCGCTAGATTACGTTTAGCCCAATCCAAATAGGTTTTAGATAAGTCGACACTGGTTGTGGTGCGTGCTCCACCTTTGGCAGCATGCACTGTCGCTGCTGCCGTGTAGCAAAACAGATTTAAGAAGCGTTTACCCGCTGCTTCTTGTTGGATACGCATACGCATCGGACGGTGATCCAAGAAGACGCCGGTATCCAAGTAATCGGTTAAGTTCACCAGCAGCTTTACGCCACCCTCAGTGATATGCATAAACTGCCCACGTTCGGCTTGACGCTCATATTGACGCGTACCCGCTTGACGCTCACGGCGCTTAATCACAATGCGCTCAGGTGGTACATCCAAAACCGTTGGAATAGCAGCTAAAGCATCTAAGAAACGCCCCTTAGCTTTTTCCACATCAATGGTCTTAGGTGCAGCATATTCCTGTACATGCACCCAATCAGCGTAAATATCCACTGCTAAGGCATACTCAGGCATATCAGCATCGTAAAGGCGGTAGCATTCAATCTGCTCTTTACGCGCCCACTTACCGAGCTGCTTAAGGTTCTTCTGTAGACGGTTAGCAAACATCTGCCCACCTTCACTTAAACGTGCTGCTTCGACAGGCGCCACAATACGCTCTGGCTCACCCGTTAAACGTGGCGCAGCGTCAGAATCTACCGCTGAAGTCGGCTTAGCGTGCGTAGTGATACGCTCTGAGAGCACAAAACGCTCAGGCTGTACTTGGAACAACAGCAAGCGGCACGGTAATGCACCGTTAAACAGCGAGTACTGCTTATGGCTACGCAAACCCATACGCTTGCCTAACTCGGGGGCACCGGTAAAGACGGCAGCTTCCCAGCCTAAACAAGTCGTACGTAAACGCTCACCTAGATATTGGTAAAGGTAAAGCAAGCTGGCTTCATCACCTAAACGCTCACCGTATGGCGGGTTAGTCACCACTAAACCTTTTTGGCCTTGATCAGGCTTAGGCTCAAAAGTAGCCAATTCACCCTGGTAAACATTGACCCAACCGGCTAATCCAGCACGTTCGATATTATTGCGCGCAGGCTGAATCAAGCGCGGATCACCTTCATAACCACGAATCCACAAGGGCGGCTGAGATAAACCGATCTCGGCACGTTGCTGCGCTTCAGCAAATAGCGGCTGCCAATCTTCTGGATTGTGACCCAGCCAGTTGGTAAAGCCCCAACGCTCACGGCGCAAGTTCGGCGCAATATCAGCGGCCATCATCGCGCCTTCAATTAAGAAAGTACCGACACCACACATCGGGTCAGCCAGAGCTGCGCCCTGCTTGGCTAATGCAGGCCAGCCTGCACGCAACAGAATCGCTGCTGCAAGGTTCTCTTTAAGTGGCGCAGCACCTTGCTGGAGACGATAGCCGCGCTGATGCAAACTGGTGCCTGACAAGTCTAGCGATAGCGTTGCCTCACCACGATTGAGGTGCAGGTGTATACGAACATCAGGACTGATTTTATCAACCGAAGGACGATTGCCTTCTTTATCACGCAACGCATCAACAATCGCATCTTTAACTTTCAACGCACCAAAGTGGGTGTTATCAATGCCTGAGCCACGGCCGGTAAACTCCACTGATAATGTGCCATTAGCCTGTAGATGCTCAGCCCAATCGATGTCATTGACCCCGTGATACAGATCTTCAACCGTCTTAACGCTAAAACGCTTTAGCACTAATAGCACACGGTTGGCTAGACGAGACCACAAGCACAGACGATATGCCGCCTGCATAGTGCCACGTCCTGACACGCCTGAGAGTTGTTCACGAGCATCGGTTAGACCAAGCGACTGTGCTTCATCCAGCAACAGACCCTCAAGGCTTTTTGGGCATGTTAGGTACAGTTCTACTTCTTTATTGGCCGGCATAAAATTTCCAGTGGGTACTTATATTGATTTCTATTGCTATATCTAGCGTGCTAATTGAGTGCGGCATTGACCGCTCATCAGTTGTACTACGCCAGTTCGAGTTCTTTTTCATTATTTATTAGACTATTTCACAGTGATACAGTGCGCTGATACTGCGTCTAAGCCCGCATCCTGTGAAATATTTTGTTACTTATACTCTTTGATCTAAAAAATAGGCTCATCTATATGAAAAAGATCATTCCATATCAGCAGCGCATTGGTTAGAACATATATGGGCTTGTTTACTTTTGCACTGCTCGAAACTCACTTAGGAGCTGATGAGTTTCTTAACTGTACAGTATAAGGCTTTACTCTAAAGCCTGCGGCAACATTTTAGTCAATAACTGAGGGCAACACCCAATGAGAAGACTCAAGCGTGATCCGTTAGAACGTGCTTTTTTACGTGGCTACCAACATGGTGTCACAGGCAAATCGCGTGAACTCTGTCCATTTAATTTAGCAACTGCGCGCCAAGCTTGGTTAAACGGCTGGCGTGAAGGTCGTGGCGATAACTGGGATGGTTACCGTGGCACAGCTGGCCTGCATCGGCTTAATGAACTCAACGCCGTAGGCTAGTACAGTTCTGAGTTAATAGTGTGAGGCGCCGATTAGGGCCTCACACTTATGATGATACTTAACTCTTATTGCGCGATACTGCAGCAATTGCATCAACAGATGCACGAATCAACTCAGGGCCCTTATAAATAAAGCCTGAGTAGATTTGCACCAAGCTTGCACCCGCTTCAATTTTCTGTGCAGCATGTTCACCTTCAGTAATACCACCCGCCGCAATAATAGGTATACGCCCACCTAAAGTGTCAGCCAGTACACGCACCACATGTGTGCTCTGCTCTCGCAGCGGAGCACCGGACAAACCGCCTGCTTCGTCTGCATGCAGCATACCTTCAACACCAGCACGCGATACCGTGGTATTGGTCGCTATAACAGCATTCATACCTGTTTCCAATAAAATTTTCGCCACATCAGCGATTTCTTCATCACTCATATCTGGCGCAATTTTAATGGCTAGCGGCACGAGCTTGCCATGCAGCGCTGTGAGCTCTTCTTGACGTTGGCGCAAAGTACTCAACAAGTTTTTTAATGAGTCGCCAAACTGTAATGAGCGCAAGCCGGGTGTATTAGGTGAGCTCACATTCACGGTAATATAGCTGGCACTGCCATATACCTTCTCCATACATAACAGATAGTCATCTGCAGCATTTTCCACTGGAGTCGTGGCATTCTTGCCAATATTGATACCCAGCACGCCAGAGAACTTAGCATTGTGTACACGAGACATAAGGTGATCAACGCCAAGGTTATTAAAACCCATGCGATTGATGACGCCCTCAGCCGCTGGCAAGCGAAACAGACGCGGCTTAGGATTACCCGGCTGTGGGCGCGGCGTTACGGTACCAATTTCCACAAAACCAAAACCCAAACCTGACAAGCCTAAAATAGCATCGCCATTTTTATCTAGACCAGCAGCCAGGCCTACAGGGTTAGGAAACTCAATACCCATGACACGCACTGGTAATGAAGCAGGCTGTTTAACCACTCGACGTGGCAATCCTAAGCGGCCAGCAGCACCAAGCATATCAATGGTGAGTTCATGTGCGGTTTCTGGTGATAATTTAAAAAGTAAGCGACGCGATAAGTTGTACATAGATGCCAGTATCAAAATCAATAAAAAAGGATGATGCAATTATAACGGGTTAAGGCAGCCTGCGCAGGCTTAAAAGCTGCCCCTGCGCATTAAACTCCATAATAAAGCTACCGCTGATGCCATCACGGGTTAAAAAGGGCTGTAAATGCCGAGCAGGCAAACTGATTGTGCGACCATCACGACTGCGTACACGTACGCGATTGGCTGTGCCTTGATACACCCGCAAATAATCATGTGCGGCAATGCTGATATCAAATATTAAACTTTGCATACAAAGCTCTAAGAAAATAATGTCGACTAAAACAGACATATCAGTCTATCACGCAGCAGCCTCCCTGCTGACTATCAGCCTGTGGTTAATGCAAAATGCCGCTTATCATCTCAGCGGGTAAAGCGTTGCATATAATAAAAGACTGTATATAATGACAGTCACTGTATAAAACAACAGAGCATGATTATGTCTAAGCTAACAAAACGTCAGTCAGAGATTTTAACCTTCCTTAAAGTTTGGATTGAGGACAATGGTTACCCCCCAACTCGTGCTGAGATTGCTAAAGAGCTGGGATTTAGATCACCTAACGCAGCTGAAGATCATTTAAAAGCACTGGCGCGCAAGGGCGCAATTGAAATGATTCCTGGAGCCTCACGCGGCTTAAAAATCATTGAAACTCTCGATGTGAATAATGAAGTAGCGCTGAACGATAATGAGTTGCCTGTGATCGGTCGTGTTGCCGCTGGCGAACCCATCCTGGCCCAGCAGCATATTGAAAGCACCTGCCCTGTTAATCCGGACTTATTTAAACCCCGAGCAGATTATCTACTGCAAGTACGCGGCATGAGCATGAAAGATATCGGTATTCTTGATGGTGATCTTCTCGCTGTGCATGTCACTCAAGAAGCGCACAACGGTCAGATCGTCGTAGCCCGTATCGATGATGATGTCACAGTCAAGCGCTACAAACGTGAAGGTAACACTGTATGGCTACTACCAGAAAACAGTGACTTTGAACCTATTAAGGTCGATTTGAAAACACAGAACCTAACCATCGAAGGCTTGAGTGTCGGCGTTATTCGCCGCTAGTGAGGTTTTATGAATCGCCAGACATCATTTAATACGCTGCAAATGCCACCTTTTGAACCGTTACTGAACGCAGGCAGTTCTGCACTTGCACCTTTATTTACTGAAGTAAAGTATAAGTGTAAGTCAGACACCACTTTGTATGATGGTTTAATTAGTGAGATATCGCTATCTGGTCAGACTCAACAATGCTTACAGCTTATTGCACCTGTATTACGCGAACTCAGTGAAGGCCAGCATGACCGTTGGTTGACATTAATATCACCCCCCAAACACATGACAGCACAATGGCTACGTGACGCGGGTTTAAATCGTGAGCGTATTTTAGTACTGCGTCCGCGAGGCTTGCAAAGCAGTCAAGAACTGGCCTGTGAAGCGTTGCGTTTAGGCTGCAGCCACACAGTTGTATGTTGGTTTAATCAATTGCCCAATGCGGCTCGAAACCGCCTACTGCACGCTGCGAATGCAGGCTCAACGCAGTGCTTAAACATCAGTCACACCCTCCCGATCTGAACAACTACAGATCGATTGCCGCGCTAACCTGAGGTTAGCGCGGACTTTTTATCTTTGCTAACCTTTAAGCCGTTAACAATTTCTCCCAAGCCTTTACTTCTTTCTTCGATGCGCCACCAAGCAACTCTAACGCTTGGCGTAAGCGAAAGCGCGTCAAATCCGGCCCAATAATATTCATGGCATCCAACACTGATACTGAACTGGCCTGCCCGGTAATGGCTGCAAACATTAACGGCATAATATCGCGCAACTTCAACTCTAACAGCTCGCCAGAGGCGTTGATGGTGGCGGTAATCCCCTCTTTATCCCATTGACGCAAGCTTTCCAGCTTCCACAAAACAATTTGTAGCACTTGACGCACCTGGTCGTTGCTTAATTTTTTATGGGCAAATAGCTCTGCAGTCAACGGTACGCTACCCGAGAAGAAGAAGCCTGCAAGTGGCGCAATTTGGCTCAATACTTCAACCCGCTCTTGCACCATAGGCGCAATCTGCATGACGTAATCAGTGTTAAACGCCCACTGACGTGCTGCATCAGCAAACTGCTCAACGCTCAACGCTCGTAGCCACTGGCCATTGAGCCACGAAAGTTTTTCCACATCAAAAATTGGTCCGCCCAGTGATACGCGATTGATATCAAAGTGCTCAATCATCTCTTCGAGCGAGAATTTCTCACGCTCATCGGGCATTGACCAACCCATGCGACCCAAATAGTTCAGCATCGCTTGCGGCAAATACCCCATACGCTCATAGAAGTTGATGGAGGTCGGGTTTTTACGCTTAGATAACTTACTTTTATCAGGGTTACGCAGCAATGGCATATAGCACAGCACCGGCTGCTCCCAACCAAAGTACTCATACAGCTTAATCAACTTAGGTGCAGACGGCAGCCACTCTTCACCGCGCAAAACGTGGGTGATACCCATTAAATGGTCATCCACTACGTTAGCTAAGAAGTAGGTCGGTAAACCATCGGCTTTCATTAAGACCTGCATATCCATGCGATCCCAACCAATCTCCACATCACCGCGCAGCATATCTTTAACCACGCACACGCCTTCAGTTGGAACGCGCATACGAATCACATGTGACTCACCTGCCGCTACTCGTTCTTGTGCTTCCGCAGGTGACAAATGTGAGCACAAACCATCATAGGCCGGTGTCTGCTTATCAGCCATTTGCTGCGCACGCACTTCATTCAAACGCTCAGCACTGCAGAAACATGGGAACGCATGGCCTTTCTCCACCAGCAGATTGGAGTGTTCCTTATAAATCTCTGCACGCTCACTTTGACGGTATGGGCCGTGCGGACCACCCACGTCCGGACCTTCGTCCCACTCAATACCTAACCAACGCAAGGCATCATAAATTTGCTGCTCTGATTCAGAGCTTGAGCGCACTTGGTCGGTGTCTTCAATACGTAAAATAAATTGACCACCGTGCTGGCGAGCAAAACACATATTAAAGAGTGCGATATACGCGGTACCAACGTGTGGATCGCCTGTTGGTGAAGGTGCAATACGGGTACGTACAGTGGTCATTATGGTTACTCAAAAACTTAAAAGTGGGAATTTCAGCGCATATCTTAGCAAACTCTCAGCTATGCGCTCCAGTTCGCGATAACAAAGGCCTGCGCGCTGCATAGCTAACAGCGACCTGCCCAACTACATATCTAATAAACGCAGACGCAAGCGCTGCACTTCATCGCGCATTTGTGCAGCTGCTTCAAACTCAAGATCACGCGCCAAGGCATACATTTTCTCTTCCAGCTGTTTAATACGCTTGGTGATGTCTTTAGGTGTACGTATCTGCTGATCGTATTCGGCTGCTTGCTCAGCGGCTTTTTCTTGAGCTTTACGCTTGTTACTGCGCGAACCCGGCACCACTGCCCCTTCCATAATATCTTTAACGCTTTTCTTCACCCCAACCGGGGTAATATTATGTTCAGTGTTAAAGGCTATTTGCTTTTCACGGCGACGGTTGGTTTCCTCAATTGCGCGCTCCATGGAGCCAGTCATGCGATCAGCATACAGAATCGCTTTACCATTGAGGTTACGTGCAGCACGGCCAATAGTCTGAATCAGTGAGCGCTCAGAACGTAAAAAACCTTCTTTATCAGCATCCAAAATAGCCACCAGTGATACTTCTGGCATATCTAAACCTTCACGCAACAAGTTAATGCCGACCAACACATCAAAGACCCCCATACGCAGATCACGGATAATTTCCACGCGCTCCACGGTATCAATATCCGAGTGTAAATAACGTGCGCGCACATCGTGTTCGGTCAAGTACTCAGTCAAATCCTCTGACATGCGCTTGGTCAGCGTAGTGACCAGTACCCGCTCATCCACAGCAATGCGTGCACTGATTTGCGAGAGCAAGTCATCCACCTGAGCTAAAGCAGGACGCACTTCAATTTCCGGATCAATTAAACCTGTGGGGCGTACCACCTGCTCTACCACCTGCCCCGCATGTTCAGCCTCATATACACCCGGCGTTGCAGAGACAAAAATGGTTTGTGGGCTGACCGCCTCCCATTCGTCAAAACGCAGCGGACGGTTATCCAGCGCCGAAGGCAAGCGAAAGCCGTAATTGACTAAGTTTTCTTTACGCGAGCGGTCACCTTTATACATGGCTCCAGTTTGTGGCACAGAGACGTGAGACTCATCAATAATCAGCAAAGCATTGTCGGGCAAATAATCATACAAGGTCGGTGGTGGCGCTCCAGGCTTACCGCCCGATAAATAGCGCGAGTAGTTTTCAATCCCGTTGCAATAACCCAACTCTAAGATCATTTCCAAATCAAAGCGCGTGCGTTGCTCAAGACGCTGCGCTTCCACCAACTGATCATTATTGCGAAAGTACTCAAGGCGCGATGCCAACTCGACTTTAATCTGCTCAACGGCTTCCAATAAAGTTTCGCGCGGCGTCACATAGTGCGATTTAGGGTAAAAGGTAAAACGTGGCAGCTTGCCAATCACTTTGCCAGTCAATGGGTCAAAGGCACTGATACTTTCCACTTCATCATCAAACAACTCAACACGAATGGCTTCAAAGTCTGACTCGGCCGGATACACATCAATCACATCACCACGCACGCGAAAGGTCGCACGCGAGAAATCTACTTCATTGCGGGTGTATTGCAAAGCAGCGAGACGCGCTAATAAATCACGCTGATTAATGCGGTCACCACGGTCTAAGTGCACGACCATCTTTAAGTAGCTTTCTGGGCTGCCTAAACCGTAAATCGATGACACAGTTGCGACGATAATCACATCAGGACGTTCAAGCAGAGCCTTGGTGGCCGATAAGCGCATCTGCTCGATGTGGTCGTTAATTGAGGCGTCTTTTTCGATAAAGGTATCTGAAGCAGCCACATAGGCTTCAGGCTGATAATAGTCGTAGTAGGAAACAAAATACTCTACGGCGTTATTAGGAAAAAACTCTTTAAACTCACCGTACAACTGCGCAGCCAAGGTTTTATTGGGTGCGATAATAATAGCCGGTCGCTGCACTGTGGCAATGACATTAGCCATACTAAAGGTCTTACCTGAGCCTGTTACGCCATGCAATGTTTGGTGAGATAAACCAGCCTCTAGCCCTGCAACCAGCTGACGTATCGCATTGGGCTGATCACCCGCAGGTTTAAATTGTGTGACGAGCTCAAAGCGTGACATGCAAACCCCTAATAACAAGCGCACAAAACTGCGCTAAAAGTAATAACAAGCAATTATTACGTAATAATCTGATCCAACTCCCTATAATACCTATCGAATCGCGCTGCGTCTCAGCCCAGTGTCTGTTAAGCTAATGACTCCATTCCATAACAATCGAGTTCGCTAAACATGAGCCTGTTCTCTGCCGTCGAAATGGCGCCACGCGACCCAATCTTGGGTTTGAACGAAGCTTTTAACACCGACCCACGGACCCACAAGGTCAACCTCGGTGTTGGTGTTTATTACAACGAAGAGGGTCGTATTCCTCTTCTCAAGGCTGTTGCCTTAGCTGAGAAAGCCCGCGCAGAAGCACATGCACCGCGCGGCTACTTACCTATTGAAGGCATTAGCGCATACGACAGTGCAGTACAAAAACTATTATTTGGCGCTGACTCTGCTATTACCCAGTCAGGACGTATTATTACCAGCCAAGCCATTGGTGGTACTGGTGCGTTAAAAATTGGTGCCGACTACCTTAAGCGTTTACGCCCTGATGCTGTAGTTGCTATCAGTGACCCCAGCTGGGAAAACCATCGCGCTTTATTTGAAGCAGCTGGTTTTCCAGTGCAAAGCTATCGCTACTATGATGCTGAGCAACAAGGCGTCAATATCGATGGCATGCTGGAAGACTTAAACCAATTACCGGCTCAATCCATTGTGATCTTGCATGCCTGCTGTCACAACCCAACCGGGGTTGATCTCAGCTCAGAGCAATGGTTGGCAGTACTCGAAGTGCTACGTGAGCGCGAGCTGATTCCATTCCTCGATATCGCTTACCAAGGCTTTGCTGAAGGTATTTACGAGGATGCTGAAGCTGTACGCTTGTTTGCCGACTCAGGTATGACCTTTTTTGTTTCCAGCTCCTTCTCCAAATCATTCTCACTCTACGGTGAGCGTGTGGGTGCGCTGTCGATTGTAACTGAGTCGAAAGACCAAGCCAGTCGCGTACTGTCGCAGCTCAAACGCGTGATTCGTACCAACTACTCAAACCCACCCACCCATGGCGCAACAGTTGTGGGTCACGTCCTTAACACTCCAGAGCTGAATGCGTTATGGCAAGCTGAACTGGGTGAGATGCGTGAGCGTATTTTACTGATGCGTAAACTGCTGGTTGAGCAGCTCGCGGCCAAAGGTGCCAAGCGTGACTTTAGCTTTGTCGCAGCGCAGCGCGGCATGTTCTCTTACTCTGGTCTAACCACTGAGCAAGTGGATCGCCTGCGTAATGAGTTTGCCATCTACGCCGTTGGTACCGGTCGTATTTGTGTCGCCGCACTCAATATGAATAATATTGATACCGTGACTGACGCTATCGTCCAAGTTCTCTAAATACCACTTAGATGAGCGCCACAAAAAAACCAGCTACTGCTGGTTTTTTTGTATTTTAATTATAATAAAACAGCGCAACTGCCGATATCTCCGTTGCGCTGCACTAGCATCACTCGCGTAAACGCTCAGGTTTAATTAAGAAGCGTGCTAAGGCTGGCAGCAACCAAATCGCCCCAAACATATTCCACAGGAACATAAAGGTCAGCATCAAGCCCATATCCGCTTGGAACTTAATCGCTGAAAACATCCAAGTCGCCACCCCAATTGCTAAACACACACCAGTAAACAGCACAGCTTTACCGGTTGATTTTAGCGTTTGATAATAAGCTTCTTGCAGTGGCATCCCCATACGCAGAAAAGTTTCTAAACGACTGTAAATATAGATGCCATAGTCCACACCAATCCCCACGCCAAGCGCAATCACTGGCAAGGTTGCCACCTTAACGCCAATACCCATCCACGCCATCAAGGCATTACCCAGCACCGACGTGAGCACCAAAGGCAAGATGACACAGGCCGTCGCGGCAAAGGAGCGGAAGGTAATTAAGCACATGATAATCACGGCACTGTATACCGCAATCAGCATCGTGGTTTCCGAAGCAGAAATCACATCGTTGGTTGCAGCCTCAATCCCCGCGTTACCTGCCGCTAATAAAAACTGATGCTCATCGGTATTGTTCTGCGCAGCAAAATCCTCTACAGCAGCTACCGCGGTGGTTAGAGTTTCGGCTTTGTGGTCCTCTAAAAAGATCAGCAGTGGCGCTAATGAACAATCTGAGTTGTACAAAGAATCCGCTCGCGCAATGGAGTTATTGAGCACATGCTGGTTACGCGATAGGGTCTCCCACTTCAAACTGCCTTCGTTCATCCCCTTAATCACTTGCTTGGATACAGTCACCATCGACACCACAGACTGCACCCCGGGCGTGTTTTCCATGCGCCAACTTAAATCATCCATGGCCTTTAGGGTACTGTAACTTGAGCAACCTTCTGACGGCGTTTTAACCATTACCACCAACACATCCGAACTGGTGGAATAGTTATGAATCATAAAATCGTTATCAAGGTTATAGCGCGAGTCTGCATGCAACTCAGGCGCGCCTTGATCTAAATCACCAATCTTAAGATTTTGTCCGTACCACAGGCCAAAGACTAATGCGCATAAGGCAATCCCAATAGAAACAGGTGCAACTTTAGGACTGGCGAAGTTAGCAATGAAACGCCAGAGCGGGTTTTCGCGCGCGGCATTATCACGGCTCACTGCAACCGCTTTTTTACTGATACCAATATAAGAAATCAGCACAGGTAAAAAGATTAGGTTGGTCAAAATAATCACCGCCACACCGACGGATGCACCCATAGCTAGCTCGCGAATCACGCCAATATCAATCAATAGCAGGGTAATAAACCCCACCGCATCGGATGACAGCGCAACTAATCCTGGTACAAATAACTGTCTAAACGCCACTCGCGCAGCAGTTAATGAATCCAAAGCCGTACCTGAAGCCATGGCAATACCGTTAATTTTCTGCACACCGTGGGAAATACCAATAGCGAAGACTAAAAACGGCACTAACATTGAGTAAGGATCAAGACCAAAACCCATCAGATGTAATAAGCCCAACTGCCATCCCACCGCCACCAAGGTAGTGAAGAGGACAGCAATGGTGCTTTTCATGCACTTGGTAAACCACAATAACAGCACAAAGGTGATGCCAATCGCGACAGCAAAAAACAGTGCAACACCAAACAGCCCATCAATTAAGTCGCCGACTTTTTTCGCAAAACCGCTGATATGGATTTTGACATTGGGGTTTTGCAGCTGATATTTCTCACGAATCTTCTCTTCTAAACTGTGTGAGAAGGCTTGGTAATCGAGCTTAATCAAGCGGCTTTGATCATCAGGATCAGGAAACTCTTCGAGCAGTGGAATTTCAACAATACTGGATTTAAAGTTATTGCCCACCAAGCGCCCAACTTGCCCAGACTTAAGGATATTGCTGCGCAACTCCTCCAAGCTAGCAGCTGAACCGTCATAGGTTTGCGGGATAACATCGCCACCCGCAAAGCCTTGCTCAGTGACCTCGGTCCAGCGCACACTGGGGCTCCACAGCGAACGCACACCAGAGCGATCCACACCTGGAATATAAAAGGCCTCATCACTGATTTGGCGCAAGGTCTCCATATAGTCTTTATCGAAAATATCACCTTGAGTATTTTCGACCGAGATGCGCACGCTATTGCCTAGATTGGCGAGGTCATTGCGGTGCTCAAGCATCGTTTCAATATAAGGATGCTTAAGCGGAATCATTTTCTCAAAACTGGTTTCCGGGCGAACTTGCGCGGCATTCCAAAATAAGAACGCACTGATAATGATGCACAGTAGAATAACCGCAGGACGGTTATTAAAAATCAAACGTTCAAGCACTGCGGCTGGATTGTTTCTTGCTTTAGATGTCATGTTGACGCTCTCCAGTCTTATTATTTATCGTTGCCTTGAGCATCGGTGTGGTACACGCCATTTTGTCCGACCAGAATCAATCCATCGTGCTCATCAGCCGCAACACCGGCCAACGAGGCACGATCCGTACGGTTGGTCGCGGTAAAGCTTGCACCCCCATCGCTGCTACGCAATACAGTGCCGCCATGCCCCACAATCACAAGGTCACCGTTGCGCAACTGACTCGCACCGGCCAAACCAAACTGCAGCAGGCCATTATCAGTACTGACCTGAGTTTGCAGCCATGTTTCACCAAAATCTGTCGAGCGGTAAATATGCCCGCGCAAGCCGTACACTACTAAATGCTCAGGCGGTTGCGCCGCTAAAACACCAAACAGTGAGCCTTGATAAGGCCCTGCAAGCGCTTCCCATGATTCACCCCAATCTGCCGAGCGAAACATCACACCCATCTCACCAACAATAAACAGCCCAGCATCAGCCACTGCACTGATTGCGTTCAAATGGTAGCCATCTTCGTTATCGAGCAACTCATCTATGCGCTGCCAGTCTTGGCCGCCGTCATGAGTGACTAACAACATGCCGTAGGCTCCAACTGCATAGCCGGTCTTACGATCTTGAAACCAAATATCAAGCAAAGGAGACTCTTGTTCTACATCATCGTATTGGCGTGCCCAAGTCTCACCACCATCGGTAGTGCTTAAGATCAGCGCATCATGCCCTACAGCCCAGCCATATTTATCATCGACAAAATAAACAGCCGTGAGCATTTGCTGAGTAGGCACCTTAGCTTGCAACCATATTTGGCCATCGTTATCAGAATAGAGAATATGCCCACGATCACCCACAGCAACTAAACGCTGCCCGGCACGAACAACATCCAATAGCACACTGTTTTTTGCTGCTGGAGTCTGAATGGCGTAGACCGCCTGCTCGGTAGCTTGCGCAGAGACCGAGGCTGAATATAGATTCGGCAACAATAAAAGACTACAAAGTGATAGCGCTTGGTAAAAACGATTAAAACGCAGCTCTGAATGACCTGCTGCACTCCCGATTAAAGTGCGCCCATTGTGGTGTGATAAGGGTTCACGCATACATACTCCCCATTATTTTTATAATTGCATGCCATTAATGGCAAAGTTATACGCTTCATTCCTATGAAATCGGGCTATCAGAGCCAGTGGCGTTCGATTTAATATGAAAAACACACCTCAACCATGCAGCCAATCCAGCTGAAAAAGCAACCAAAATCAGCATAATCACTCACTGAATAATTGGTTTTGTTTTGACTGATAAGTCATTGCTTTATATAAGGATATTTAACTGCAAGATTGTGGCTCTAGCCTAAGGCGTGCTACTGAATAAACCCCAGCAGGACAATTCTTCTATGCAACAGCGCCGTATCACACTATACAAAAATGGGGCACTGCTCAGTGCAGCACCCCATTCAAATGACAACTCACTATTGCAGCACGCTATGGCGACTGGTATTAAGCAGGCAAGCTTTTTTCCAACACCTCGAACAAGTCTGCAGATAAGTCGCCGCTATTTTTAATGCGCTTAAGTTGCGCCAGCATCATTTCTTGCTGGTGTAAATCAAAGCGCTGCCAGCGTGTCAGTGGTGAAATAATCCGTGCAGCAATTTGCGGGTTTAACGCATCCAGCTCAATCACTTTATCCGCTAAGAAGGCATAACC
>DATERP010000114.1:0-3805 GCA_035271385.1 Thiopseudomonas sp.
GAACGCTTGCGCACCCACCCTCTAGACCCAACTCGATTTAATTATTTAACAGCGGCCGCAACACCATACCCCGTCTGGCCTCGCACATACTGATCGGCAAAAGCTTCACGCTCAGCTGCCGCAGCGACACTATGATCCTTCATAGAAACAAAATAAGCCAAAGCAAAGGCAATCGGCATGGAGAACAGCGCCGGCTGTGTATAAGGGAAAGCCGCTTGGGCAAAACCAAACACATCCACCCACACAGATTTAGACAGGACAACAAAGGTGACTGAACTGACCAACCCACCATAGCCGCCGGCCAACGCACCACGCGTGGTCAGGTTGCGCCAGTACATGGATAAAATCAGTACTGGGAAGTTAGCTGAAGCAGCTACACCAAAGGCCAACGCCGCCATAAAGGCTACGTTCATATGCTCAAATGCAATGCCTAATAAAATAGCAACAACACCTAGACCCACAGTAGCCATTTTAGTCACACGCAACTCTTGCGCTTCTGTTACTTTGCCGCGCTTATACACTTCAGCATATAAGTCATGAGCAATGGCTGTTGCACCGGCCAAGGCCAAGCCTGCAACCACCGCAAGAATGGTTGCAAAAGCCACCGCAGACAAAAAGCCCAGTAGCATATTACCGCCCACCGCTTGCGCTAAGTGCATGGCCACCATATTACTACCGCCAAGTAACGCAGCGCCCAACTCACCTCCTTCAAAGAAGCTGGTGTTTTGACCTACAATAACGATAGCGGCAACACCCATAATCGCAATCACGTTAAAAAAGTAAGTAATAAATACTGAAGCATACAATACGGATTTACGTGCTTCTTTGGCATTGGATACCGTAAAGAAACGCATCAGGATATGTGGCAGCCCTGCAGTACCAAACATTAAGCCTAAGCCCATCGAAATCGCAGTAATGGGGTCAGACAACAAACTGCCTGGCTGCACTAAATTATCACCCAAACTGTGCACGGCACTGGCTTCAGTGATCAGTTTGTCATAGCTAAAATCAAACTGTGAAAACGCCAATAACATCACACAAGTGCCACCAAACAACAGCAAGCACGCTTTAATGATCTGCACCCAAGTGGTCGCTACCATGCCACCAAAGGTGACATAAACAATCATCAAACCACCAACGATAAACAGCGCCAGTGTGTACTCTAAACCGAAGAGTAAACGAATCAACTGCCCCGCCCCAACCATCTGTGCAACCAAGTAAAAGCACACTACGACCAGCGAACTGATCGCCGCCATGGTACGAATTTTGCGCTGGTTTAAACGATAAGAGGTGATATCCACAAAGGTGAACTTACCTAGGTTGCGTAAGCGCTCTGCCATCAAAAACAGAATAATCGGCCAGCCCGCAAAGAACGCCACCATATAGATGTACGCATCCACACCCGACATATAAATCATGGCGGTAAAACCCAGCAAGGTTGCTGCTGACATATAGTCGCCGGCAATGGCTAAACCGTTTTGAAAACCAGTAATACCGCCGCCTGCCGTATAGAAGTCCGAGGTCGATTTGGTACGGCGTGCCGCCCAGACGGTAATTAGCAGCGTCATCACCACAAAGATAAAGAACATAGTGATCGCCGGAACGTTCAGTGGTGTATCCGCCGCCAATGCCAAAGGACTCAATGCCAACAGCGATACGCCCAGTAATGATTTAACCGGCGTCGTGATGCATTTTTTAATCATCATGCTTTACCCCCAGCCGCGATGGCTTCATCAATCAACTCTTCGTTGATGCGATCAAATTCAGTATTGGCACGGCGCACATAGAGCCACGTCAGCAATAAGAAAAAGCTGAACTGGAAAAATCCAGCTATTACGCCATATGTGAGTTTTCCACTACCAATCTGCCTGCCAATCACCTCGGGGAAAAATGCCACCTGCATAATAAAGCCGTAGAAGAGCACTAAAACGATGATGCTAAGTATCGTCGCAAAACGTCTGCGCTTAGATACCAGTTCATCGAACTTGGGATTATTGCGAATATGCGCATAAATATCTTTAGCCATAACCTACCCTTAACGTGTGAACCACGTATTTTTTATTGTTGTGTACAAGGCGCTTTTACTTACTAAAAAACTCCACAAGCCCTGCTATTTAAGTGCTTGCTCGCAGTGCTGCTGCTTAAAAAGCACGCGTACACTGCTTGGGTTTCTCATTCAACTCGAGTATATGTAGCTTGCCTTACGATAAACACACACAAAAAAGCAGATTCGATATGCAAAAATACATCAACCTGTTGCGCACGTTAAATTGGAATGACTTAAAGTTTTTTCTGGAAGTAGCCCGTTGCGGTCGCGTTACCAGCGCAGCAAAGCGCCTAGGCGTTGACTACACCACTGTGTCACGGCGCATTGCCAGCCTTGAAGGTACGCTAGGTACATTACTGTTTGAGAAATCGCGCAATACTGGGTTTAAGTTAACCAGTGAAGGCTTAGCGCTGCGCGAGAGCATTCAGGCCATTGAAGCCATGATGCAAAATGCCTGCGAGGAAATTACCGGAACCGACATCGCACTCTCAGGCAAAGTGCGCATTGGCTGTACCGAAGGTTTTGGTGGATTGTTTTTAGCGCCACAATTAACTCACTTTCAAAAACAGTACCCTAAAATCTCGATTGATCTACTGCCCGTACCACATTTTGTGAACTTAACCAATCGTGAAGCCGATATTGGTATCACCCTTGAGCGTCCTACGCGCGGCCCTTTTGTCAGTACTAAGCTGTGTGATTATCGTTTGCAACTGTACGCCACAGCCGACTATTTGACCCAACATGAGCCCATTCGCTGTATTAACGATCTACCCAAACACTCGTTTATTAATTATGTGGCTGACCTAACCTTTAGTAGTCGGCTGCATTACTTGGACCAATTTATTCACCAAGCCAAAACACCCTTCTGTACTACAGGTGCTATCTCGCAATACTTTGCTTGCTTACAAGGCCAACACTTGGCTATTTTACCCTGCTTTATTGCTGATCAAGACCCACGCTTGCACGCTGTCTTGCCGGATGAAGTGCGCGTCACTAATACTTTTTGGATTTCTTGCCACGAAGATTTTCGTAAGCTTAAGCGTATTCGAGTGATTTGGGATTATATTCGTGCTGCGGCTGAGCACAACCAAGAGCTTTTTATGGGCAACAGCCGAGAGTTACAGTTACTGCCTCCTGTGTGACATGGCTCGTTGCCTTGCTCTGCTGCAGCTAGCAAGGCAACTTTTTAAGCATTAAACAGCATTACGTCTCTGGTAAGCGCAACGCTTCATTGAGCTGGTCAACCACCAATGCCCATTCACCATCGGAACACAGCAACTCCTTTAGAAGCTGACGCTGCCCTTCATTCCAGAACTCAGCATCGAGCACGTTCACTTCATCGGGCAAGTGATGCTCACTAATAAATTTTGCCACACCCTCAGGTGTCGCATCTAAGCCCAACTGCAAAAATAAATTGGTCATACGCACTGTAGTAGTCATCAGATCGCTCTCCATGTTTATCATTGACGATTACAGCATAACCATAAAGCAGAGGATTTAACATGACTGTCGAGTCTGCTTTAAGTGTGCAGTTACTTTAAATTGTTCAATCGGCATATATCACTCCTTACTGAGTATAATCTAAAAAATAACAACGCATGGTCGAAAATACCGGCTCATCAGCGCACACCCAGCAATAAAACCCTACACAAATGAGTTAAACTGCCGCAATTATTTTATTGGGTACAGGTGAGCAAGATGGCCAAAGCAATGGCGCGACATATTTTAGTCAACACTAAAGAAGAAGCAGAGGCGATT
>DATERP010000115.1:0-7133 GCA_035271385.1 Thiopseudomonas sp.
TTGAATATATTCAAGCATATGGCCAAGGTGGATGGAGCCGTTGGCATAGGGCAGGGCGCTGGTCACTAAAATTTTGCGGGCTTCGCTCATGGTCTTCCTAACTACTAAAAGTGAATAGAAATAAGCCGACTACTATATAGACAATGGCGGCTTTTTTCATCCTTTGCGCTTGTGTTGTCTGTACAGGATTGAGGTCTTGGCGCTCAGCTTAGGCTAGAATGATTGTTATTGAGTCTATTTTGCAGTGGAGAACATCATGAGTGCAGTAACCCGCGCTGCGGTTGAAGAAACATTAAGTCGCTTGATTGACCCCAATTTAAATCTTGACCCGGTCACGGCAGGTTGCGTGCGCTCGATTGAGATTGAGGATGGCCGTGTCAGTGTGGCGCTGGAGTTGGGCTATCCCGCTGATCGTTTTAAAACGGGCTGGGCGCAAATGCTGCAAATGAGTCTAGAGCAAATGCCTGGTGTGGCGCGCGCTGAAGTGAATATTACAACAGTGATTGCTGCGCATCAGGGGCAAACAGATACCGCGACTTTAGCTGGTGTCAAAAACGTGATTGCCGTTGCATCGGGTAAAGGTGGTGTGGGTAAGTCCACGACTGCAGTGAACTTGGCCTTAGCTCTTGCACGAGAAGGCGCGCGAGTGGGGATTTTGGATGCGGATATTTACGGTCCCAGCCAAGGTATTATGCTCGGTGTACCCAGCGGTACTCAGCCTAAAGTGCGTGATGAGAAATACTTTATACCGATTCAGGCTCATGGTTTATCCGTGATGTCGATGGCCTTTTTGACCACAGATAGCACACCCATGGTGTGGCGTGGTCCTATGGCTTCAGGTGCTTTATTGCAGATGATCACGCAAACCGATTGGGGTGATTTGGATTATCTGGTCGTTGATATGCCACCGGGTACGGGTGATATTCAACTGACCTTGGCGCAAAAAGTGCCAGTGGCGGGTGCGGTAATTGTCACTACGCCACAAGATATTGCTTTGTTGGATGCGCGCAAAGGCATTGAGATGTTCCGCAAAGTTAATATCCCTATCTTGGGCGTGGTCGAAAATATGGCTGTGCATATTTGCTCCAATTGTGGCCATGCCGAGCATTTATTTGGCGAGGGTGGCGGTGAGCGTTTAGCCGCCAGTTACGATGCAGAGTTGTTGGCTTCCTTGCCGTTATCCATGGCGATTCGTTTGCAGTGTGATGGCGGCGAGCCGACTGCCAGTGCCGACCCTGAAAGCCAGATTGCGATGATTTATCAACAGTTGGCACGTACTGTAGGGGCGCGTTTAAGTGTACTCAACGCTCAAGATACAGCGATGCCATCCATCGAAATCAGTGATGACTAAAGTGTAATGTTGTATCTAAAAGGCGCTGAAGTAATCAGCGCCTTTGCTTTATCAAGGAGAAATAAAATGAGTTTTACCGTGTATCTTTCCGGAGAAATCCACACCTCATGGCGTGAAGAAATTGCTCAGAGTGCGCAGGCTTTAGGTTTAGATATCACCTTTACCTCTGCGGTGACCGATCATGAGGCCAGCGATGCCGCCGGTGATCATTTGGGCACGCAAGAACACAGTTTTTGGCGTGATCATCAGTCGGCTAAAGTGAATGCCATTCGTACCAAAACCTTAATCGAGCAAAGTGATCTGGTTGTGGTGCGCTTTGGTGATAAATATAAACAGTGGAATGCAGCTTTTGATGCTGGTTACTGTGCAGCGCTGGGTAAGCCCTATGTGACTTTGCATGATGAGAAGATTATCCACCCACTTAAAGAAGTGGATGCAGCTGCTATGGCTTGGGCGACTACGCCAGCGCAGGTGGTTGAGATTCTGCGCTATACCACGCAGGCGTAACCACGCTGCTGTTGTTTACGGGCGACTGTTCTATGTCGCCTGTCTTCTGCTCTGCTTGGAGCACGCTTAATTTTAGGTTCTACTGCTTATTGTCAGATAGTTGACAGCGCTTAACGCTGCCCCTTGATCTATCAGGCTTGTGCTTGTTGGCATAAGTATTGCTTTGTAATAGGTAAGATGAATTACAAGCAGGTGTGGCGCTATGAGCATCAATTTCGATAAAGCCCTGGGTATCCATGAAAAGGCATTAGGCTTTCGCGCCCAGCGTGCTGAAGTGCTGGCTAATAATATCGCTAATGCTGATACGCCACACTATAAAGCGCGTGATTTGGATTTTGCTAGCGTGTTATCTGCACAAGCCGATCAGCATGCTCATAAGCAGCCCAATATGCAGCGAACCAACAGTCAACATTTTGACGTTGAGCCTTTGCAGTTGGCCGATCCATCGTTGCGCTTTCGTAATCCGCACCATGCCGCTATGGATCAAAACAGCGTTGACTTGCAGGTTGAACAGTCCACTTATGCAGAGAATGCGGTGCAGTTTCAAGCCAGCTTTACGCTGCTAAACAATAAGTTCAAAGGGTTGATGACAGCCCTGCGCGGCGACTAACAGGAGTATCTGACTATGTCCCTTTCCAGCGTTTTTCACATTGCCGGCAGTGGTATGAGTGCGCAAAGCACGCGCTTAAACACTATTTCCAGCAACATTGCCAACGCCGAAACGGTGTCATCGAACATCGATCAAACCTATCGTGCGCGCCATCCTGTCTTTGCAACGGTGTTTGCTGACAGTCTCAATGGTGCGCAAGGTCAAGGCCAAGCCTCACTTTTTGCTGATCAGGATCATGCCGGTCAAGGAGTGCAGGTGATGGGTATTATTGAAGATCAAAGTGAGCTGATGCCGCGTTATGAGCCAGATCACCCGTCGGCGAATGCTGATGGCTATGTGTTTTATCCAAATGTAAACGTGGTGGAGGAAATGGCTGACATGATTTCCGCCAGTCGAGCGTTTCAAACCAACGTTGAAATGATGAATACCGCCAAGCAGATGATGCAGCGCGTACTCACATTGGGTCAGTAAGGCCCAGGAGGCAGTAATGAGCGCAGCAGGAGTCAGTGCCGCCGGTGCAGTGATGGATCAATACCAGCACACAGCGAAGGCAGGCGGAAAAGAAGAATTAGGTAAGAATGAGTTTTTGGAGCTGCTGGTTGCCCAGCTCAATAACCAGAACCCACTTGAACCGCAAAATAATGGTGACTTTATTGCGCAGTTGGCGCAGTTCAGCACAGTTGAGGGTGTAGAAAGACTCAATGGCAGTATGGAAAATATTCTGTCGGGTTATCAGTCTTCGCAAGCGTTGCAGGCATCGTCTCTAGTCGGGCGTAAGGTGATTATTCCGAGCGAAAAAGCCGTGGTGGACACCTCGGAAACCTTTAAAGCCAGTATGGTTTTACCGCAAAGCAGCGCTAACGTGTATGTCAACGTTTATGCCGCGGACGGCACTCTAGCAACCCGTATTAATATGGGTGCGCAAGAGGCCGGCCAAGTCAGCTTTATGTGGGACGGTAAGAACAGTGACGGCGAAACGATGCCGCCGGGTGCTTATAAGTTTGAAGCGCAAGCCAGTATTGATGGTGAAACCAAAGGTTTGTACACCTTGCTGCCGGCCAACGTCGATAGCGTCACTTTGGGCCACGGTAACAATGGTGAGCTGTTGTTGAACTTGGCAGGCATCGGCTCAGTGCCATTGTCCCAAGTGCATATGATCGGCCAGTGATTTTAGAAATTTGCCAGTTGTCGGATGTCCGGCAAGGAGAACAGTATGTCATTTAATATCGGCCTCAGTGGTATGCGTGCTGCATCGCGAGACCTGAACGTTACCGGTAACAATATTGCTAACGCAGGGACTGCAGGCTTTAAACAGTCACGCGCTGAGTTTGCAGATGTGTATGCCGCATCCATGCTTGGCTCGGGTAAAAACCAGCAGGGCAGCGGCGTGCTGTTATCAGAAGTATCGCAGCTGTTTAACCAGGGTAATATTAACGAAACGCAAAATACCTTGGACTTGGCGATTAACGGTAACGGATTTTTCCAAGTCAGTAATAATGGTGCGCTGAGTTATACGCGCGCGGGTTATTTTGGCACGGATAACCAAGGCTTTATTGTTGATAACTTTGGCAATAATCTGCAAGGCTACACCCTTGATAATAATGATGAGTTAACAGGCGGTGTCGTTGATAATTTACAGATTAAAACTGTCAGTCAAGAGCCTAGGCCCACCAGTAAAGTTGATCAGTCATTCAATCTGAACTCAACCAATGATGCACCGGCAGTAGCTCCATTTGATCCGAAAAATCCGAAAACTTATAACTCCTCCACTTCAACCAGTATTTACGATACACAGGGAAATGCGCACGTACTGACCCAGTATTTTGTAAAAACAGATGCTAATACATGGCAGATGAATGTTTTAATTGATGGAGTAAACCCAACAACACCGGGTTCTACTGCTGCTCAGGGAAGCACGCTAGTCTTTGATAGTGCAGGTAAGTTACAAACGGGCGGTAAGTTAGATTTGACAGGTTGGGTGCCAGCGGCTTTAAAGGGCAATCCCCCGACTATGCAATCGAATGGTGCCAGTCCTAGTGCTAAAGGGTTAGAGTTAGATATGAGTAGGTCCACACAATATGCTAATTCATTTGCGATGAATGCTGTTTCTCAAGATGGTTACACCACCGGTGAACTGGCAGGTATTGAGATTGATGATACTGGTACTATTTTTGCCCGTTACACCAACGGCCAGTCTAAGGTGCAGGGTCAAGTGGTATTGGCGGACTTTGCTAACGTACAAGGCTTGATCCCTGTGGGTAAAACCCAGTGGGTGCAATCTTTAGCCTCAGGAGAGCCAGTGCGTAATCCAGGTGGTACCGGTACTTTAGGTGCGATTCAATCGGGTGCTTTGGAAGACTCTAACGTTGAGTTGTCTGATCAGTTGGTCAACTTGATTGTGGCGCAGCGTAACTACCAAGCCAACGCTAAAACCATTGAAACCGAAAGTGCCATTACCCAGACGATTATTAACTTACGTTAAGCGTCTGCGGATCAAAAAAGCGCGCTCGATGGCGCGCTTTTTTGTGTCTGAACGTTTTATTCCAAGCGGGTAATGCTATTGATCAGAATTGGATCAGTGGGCACGTTCTGGTGGCCACCTTGGTTGGCGGTGCGCACTTGGGCAATTTGATCGACGACATCCATACCGCGCACAACTTTAGCAAAGACTGCATAACCAAAATCACGGCTGCTTTGATTTAAGAAGTCATTATTCGCGTGGTTAATAAAAAACTGCATGGTGGCTGAATGGGGTGCTTGGGTGCGCGCCATGGCAACGGTGCCACGATCATTTTTTAAGCCATTGCCGGCTTCGTTTTCAATGGATTTGTTGGTGGGTTTTTGCTGCATATTGCTATTAAAACCACCGCCTTGCACCATAAAACCTGGAATTACACGGTGGAAAATAGTGCCGTTGTAACTGCCAGCATCCACATAACCGAGAAAGTTCTCGACAGAGATCGGCGCTTTTTCGGCATTAAGCTCTAGCTCCACTTCACCAAAGCTGGTGTTGATCACAACATGAGGGTTGTCTGCCGCGAATAGATTGCTGGCGGCAACGAGCATGCAGCCGGTCAGTAGAATTTTTTTAAGCATGAGTTTCTCTCTTTGTAAGCTACAGAAAGCCGCTATTACTTGAGTATAGCGGCGACGTCAGTGGTGTTGCATATGTGAGTTGGCAGCAGTCTAGCATGCGTTAAGAGTACGATATATGCCTCTTTTGGGCGGCATTAAGCTGTGTGTTGCTCTAGTAAATTAGGCACGTGACCAATCAAAACTCACCACCTGTGCAATATGCTCGGCATCCAATAAATGCAGCAGGACACGGTCTAAACCTAAAGCAACACCGGCACAATCAGGTAAGCCATGCTCGAGGGCAGCAATCAGATGCGCATCATGTGGGCGCTCAGTACCTTGTAATTCGTGTTGAAAGCGTTGCAACTGTTGCTCGGCATCAGTGAGTTCTTGATAGCCGTTAGCCAGCTCCATACCATTGAAAAACACTTCAAAGCGTTGGGCCACTTGCACGCCATCTTGGTTGCTAACGACTTGAGCTAAAGCCGCTTGTGAGGCTGGAAACGCATCAATAAAGATTAAAGTATTGTGCGGCAGAGCGGGCTCTATTTGATGGCTCATAATCACATCCAGCCAGCCATCACGCTGCAACTCTAAATCGGCACCGGCTAATTGTTGGCCGTGCTGGGCAATCACTTGATCGCTGCAGTGGTGCACATCAAGTTGCGCATATTGAGTAAAAGCTTGGGCGTAGCTGAGATGTAAGCAGGGCAGTTCACTAAAGCGCTCAGCTAACAGCAGTTGCAATAGCTCGGCCACTTCATCCATCAATTGTCGATGCGTCCAGCCCATGCGATACCATTCCAGCATACTAAACTCTGGGTTATGGCGGCGGCCGGCTTCGCCATCGCGAAACACTTTGCAGATTTGATAGATATCACCGTAACCCGCGCACAGCATGCGCTTCATCGCGTATTCAGGCGAGGTGTGCAGCCAACGTGATCCGGCCTGCATAGGGGTGATATTGGGATCAGCTACAGGCGCTTGGGAGAGTAGTGGGGTTTCAACTTCCAGCACCGAGCGTGCATAAAAGTACTCACGAATGCTGCGGTATAATTGTTGGCGCGCGACTAAGGCTGGGCGCGGCGCACTGGGTAGCCAGGTGCTCATCGTGGATCACTGTCCTGTAATAAATAAGGGAGCCTGATGCTCCCTTAACATGCTGGCGCAACAGACTTAGGCGCGGCTGACATATTCACCGCTGCGGGTATCAATTCTAAGTTTTTCACCTTCCACAATAAACAGTGGCACACGCACAACTGCGCCGGTACTTAATGTGGCGGGCTTGGTTCCGCCTTGTGCGGTATCGCCTTTGAGACCTGGGTCGGTTTCAGCAACCTCCAGTTCAACGAAATTCGGTGCGGTAACCGAGACCACTGCATCATTAAACAGGGTGACGACATAGACAACCTGCTCTTTAAGCCATTTAATGGTGTCGCCGAGTGCTTCGCGGCTGGCGCCCAGTTGCTCGAATGAGCCGTCAGTGGCCATAAAGTACCAAAACTCGTCGTCGCTGTATAAATATTCCATATCGCGATCAACAATATCAGCGCTTTCTAAACTTTCACCTGATTTAAAGGTACGCTCCCA
>DATERP010000116.1:0-5702 GCA_035271385.1 Thiopseudomonas sp.
GTAAAAACACACAACGGTACAGTGCGTACCCTTGAGTGTCGTATTTTAGGGGTATGCTGGATTGGTTTTAGGCCTGTAAAGCTATTTGTTGAGCCAGATGTTCTGGCAAGCAAGGACGTCCAGTTTCTTGTTCAATACGTCGCGCTGCTGGACGGTCATCGGCAAAGGGCAGCATGGCAGCCTGATCCATTTCTAGCGTACTGATATGACGCAGACACCAGTAACCGGCAGTCGCACAGAGTAGTCCAAGGATAATAAACATCAGTTATACCTCCGCAAGTTGTGTGGCAGTTTGTTGCTCAATGGACTGGCGCAACGTCAGCCAAGTGTTAAGCAGCATAATAAACATACACAGCACAAAATAGTGCCAAAAAATAGCCACATATAGGTCAACCAGACCAGTTGCGCGGCAATAAATGCGCCCATACTCATCCCTATGGCGCCCCAAATTAAGGTGGCAATGGTGAATTGCCGGACCACATTGTAGTTGTAGGCGACCTGATGTTCGGCTGCAGTATTCATAATTATTTTAGCGCCACCGCCTGCTATGACTCAGACGTAGCTGGTTATCAGGACACGCAACGCCATCCTCCTTCAGAGTTGAAGATACCTGCAGATGTGGGCCAAAAGTACGGCGTTGATTCTGCAGTAGTTGACGTAAATCAATGTGGCTATGCTAAAACGCAGGTTGATTCCTATCTAATGAATATTACTGGGTTTTAATATCAATATTTATGCACTTAAAGCTGTGGCTGTATATTTTCTATAGCCAGTAGGCTTCACTGAATTGAATGCACAGATGAGGCTGTATTGTGAGCGGCTTAATAAGCCGTCCAGATCCCTTTGCTTTGGCGTTCACAGGCGGGTTTTAAATAGCGTGCGTCGGTGTTAACACCGTAATAGTGAATATCTTGGATATAACCAATACCACCGGCTTGCGCGTTACGGCAAATACCAAAAGCGCCAATCGGGCATTGCTCAACAAAAGTGACTTTGGTTTTTTGTCCCTGCAATGAGGGCTGGCAAAAACCATTTTTAAACAGATGCTCGGGAATACTACGGTTCTGTTGGCAGATCTTGACCGTCACGCGCTGTCCCGTGGATTCAATCACACAGGCTTGCGCGAAAAGCTGCTGGCTGAGCAGTAACAATACAAGTGCAGAAAAAATACGCATAACAGCTCCAGCGGGATCAATATCGATCCCTATCTTAACTAAGCTCTGGGGTGAGTAGAAGCAGCGCGCATGGCTAAAGTGTTTTTGCTAAGGTAGCACTTTTGTATTGTCTTGTTAGGAGCTAGCGCAGCTATGTTACAGCACATACCCACTCACGTTATTTCAGGCACGCTTGGCGCTGGTAAAACCAGTGTCTTACGCAGTTTAATGGCGCAGCGCCCTCATGGTGAGCGCTGGGCAGTACTGATCAATGAGTTTGGGGATATTGGTCTTGATAGTGCTTTACTCGACGGTGATCAAGAGGGCGTGAGTTTTACCGAAGTGGCTGGCGGTTGCGTATGCTGTGTCAATGGCGTGCCGTTTCAGGTGGCTTTGGTGCAGTTGCTGCGTAAAACCAAGCCGGATCGCTTATTTATTGAACCCTCTGGTTTAGGGCATCCATTGCAGTTGCTGGAGCAGTTGCGTGATGTGCCGTGGTTGGATGTACTGGCAGTGCAGCCGATGGTGCTGGTGCTCGACGCACAAAAAGCCAGCAGTGACATGGCGCTTGAGCCGGCCTTATTAGCGCAAACTGGTTTAGTGCTCTTAAATAAATGCGATAGCCTGACCCCAGAGCAAGAACACCATTGGCAACAGGCTTTAGCGCCACTGCCATTACTCTGTACGCGCCAAGGTCAGCTCAACTATCAAGCTTTGCCTGGTTATCAACAGCACGCCGGTCAACAGCCGCTTGTGGATAACTTTGCTAACGCCAGCCCTAAGCTTGGGGTGATGTGGACTGATCCACAGCAGCCGATCTGTTCGGTCAATCAGCAAGATAATGGTTGGAGTATTGGTTGGCGCTGGCATCCATCGCAGCAGTTTGATTTGCTGCGCGTACAATTTTGGTTAACGCGCATGCCCTGGCAACGGGCTAAGTGTGTGTTACATACCAATGCGGGCTGGTTATCGGGTAATGCTTTAGACGGACAAAGTATTCATTGGCAAAACAGCGAATGGCGTAAAGACTCGCGTTTGGAACTGATTTTTACTGAGCCGCAGGATCAGCAGCTGCTCAGCGCAGAGCTGGCAGCCTGCCGTGTTGTGTTGTAATTTGAGCCAAAACAATAAGGAATAATACGGCATGAACCTGCACGCTTGGGCCTATAGCACATCGGCCGGCATCACTTTACGCGGCTGGCACACAACGCCATCGGGTAAACCTGTTTTACATTTTTTACATGGTAATGGCTTGGGCACTCGGGTGTATACCCCGGTGCTAGAGCTGTTGAGTGCCGATTTTGATTTATGGTTATGTGATATTCAAGGGCATGGTGAGAGCGATACCGGTACGCATTTTTTAGGTTGGAATCGCAATGCTGAGTTAGCCGTGGAAGCTTTTCAGGCGCAGCGCAGTATCT
This sequence comes from Thiopseudomonas sp., assembly GCA_035271385.1. Taxonomy (GTDB): domain Bacteria; phylum Pseudomonadota; class Gammaproteobacteria; order Pseudomonadales; family Pseudomonadaceae; genus Denitrificimonas. The sequence continues at coordinate 2,576 of DATERP010000116.1, forward strand.
TTGCTGATGTGCCAGTGTATGCCTCAGCACATAGTTTTGGTGGAGTGCTAACCAGTTTGATTATGGCGCAGCACCCACAATTATTTCGTGCTGCGGTTCTACTTGATCCGATTGTTTTCACACCGCTGGCGCAGCTGTATATGAAAACCAAAGAACGTTTACGCTTGGGTGTTTTTAACACACTAGCCAAACGCACTTTAGCGCGCCGCACGCATTGGCCTGACCGACAATCAGCCTATGCCAGTTTAACTGGGCGTGGCACTTTTAAAGGTTGGACAAAGGATGCACTGCGCGCTTATGTGGATCATGGTTTGCGAGCGGCAGATGAAGATGGCGTGCAATTAAAATGCCCAGCGTGGCTGGAGGCAACAATTTTTAGTAGCGCGCCTAATAACTTATGGAAGTTATTAGGCCAAGTGCAAACGCCCGTCTTATTTTTGTATGGTCGTACGACCTATTCTGTAGTGCTTAAATCCGCAGCGATTTGGCCAAAACGTAACCCACATATTGTGGCTGAGCAGGTCGAAGGCGGGCATTGCTTTATGCAGCAATATCCTGAAGCAACAGCGCAGCGCACCCGCGAATTTTTACTGCAGCATCACTGATTAAATTGCGCAACTAAAGCGCGCAATGCGTGCTCGGCATCAAACACTTGCTGCAAGGTGGTCTGGGCATTATCAGCACTTAAATGTAAGCGCTGATAGAGTTCATCAGGTATGCCGTTGTACCTGGTGAGGCCATGCGTGTGCTGTAACAGTAAGCGTTGGGCTAAACAGGTCAGGTTGGCATACACCCCATGCTCACCTTGATAGCTGGGGTCATCTTGATGACGCAGTGCATATACCAACTCATCAGGAATTTGCCAGCATTGCATCAGCCAAGCGCCCATTTGCTCACGGGTGACACCCAGCAAGTGATATTCAATAACGCTGTGACTTAAATGTATATTGGCTTCTAGGCTGCGGCAGACCAAAGTGTAGTGTGGCGGAAAAAGATGCGCCAATAGAGCAAAACCAAAGTTATGTAGCAAACCAGCCAGATAAGTTAAGCCCACTTCGGGCTTGTTTTGTATAGGAATTGTGCGGGTTAGGCCTTCGATCAATGCCGCGGTATAAATAGCTTGCTGCCAGTAAGGTTGCGCATGTTGGGGTTGGTCTGTGGGTAAGGTCAGGCTTTTACCTAATGACAAACCCAAGGCTAAGTTGATCACCAGATCAAAGCCTAAAACACGCGTTATAGCGTCTTCAACTGAGCGAATTTTGCCTGGTGCTGCATAGAAAGGGGACGATGCCCAGGCGATCACTTGCGCAGCTAAGGCAGGGTCTGTTTCTACTATGGCCGCCAATTCATCGACGCCCGCCATATTGTCATTGCGCAGGCGCAGTATTTTTTTAGCGGTACTGTTCAGTAAGGGTATTTCTAGAGTTTCCTCTAAGCGCTTATGAATGCGCCGTGACGTCAGGCCTACAACTGCTTGTTGAAGAGTGTCCGCATCACCGATTATGCAACCTTGATTGGGGTGGTGGTGAGTGATGGGTTCAGCGCAGCTGAGTTGTTGGCTGCTGTCTAATAATCTAGCTAAGGCAGCAGGCTCTAGAGCAAGCACTACACCGGCAATGCCGCTATCAAGATAAGCTCTGGGCTGAGTAAAAACAGTTGGATCGCATAAGCTATCGAGTTTGAGCAACTGTGGTAGCGCAGGCAACTGATCCAGCTGCAAACGTGCGAGCAGAGCGGTGACTGTGGCTGACTTTGCTGCGCGCCACGTGCTGTCTGTGCTGCTATTGAGCTGTGATAAGTTAATGATATGTGTGCGTGGGACAATCACCAGCAGCTTTTTATCAGCGTCTTCGAGTAATACATGATGCAAATGCAGTGCAGGATCAATCGTTTCCAGACTGTGCGTCGTAAAAGCGATACCAATGTCGTCTAAAATCCGTGTAATGCTCGTGGGTACAAGGTGTTCTGTTAGCAGCGTGGCCGAATGGTCGTGCATAGCGCTCTCAAATAATATGTATAAAATTCTTATGCCATGATAACGCACAGCAACCTACACTTGTCCGTATTGCTGACCATGTTTGAGCCAGCGTTCTAAGAGCGGGCTGACATGTGCCGGCCAACGTTCTAAAAGTTCACAGGCTGCAGTGCGTACAGCCGGCAGCAAGGGTGCATCACGCATTAAGTCTGCGACTTTAAATTGCAGTAGTCCGGTTTGTCGCGTACCGAGCATTTCCCCGGGGCCGCGCAGTTCTAAATCTTTTTCGGCAATAATAAAACCATCATTGGTCTCGCGCATAATGGCTAAACGCTCGCGGCCCATTTGTGACAAGGGCGACTTATACAGCAGTACACAATGGCTGGCAGTACTGCCACGTCCAACGCGACCGCGCAATTGGTGCAGTTGTGATAAGCCCAAACGCTCAGGATTTTCGATAATCATCAAGCTGGCATTGGGCACATCCACGCCCACTTCAATCACTGTGGTGGCGACTAATAATTGCAGCTCACCGCGTTTAAAGGTTTCCATAACTTCAGCTTTTTCTGCAGGCTTCATACGGCCGTGAATCAATCCCACTTTTTGCCCAGCTAAGGCGAGGGTTAAATTCTCAAAGGTACTTTCTGCAGCTTGGCAGGTCAGTTCTTCAGATTCTTCAATCAGAGTGCAGACCCAATAGGCTTGACGGCCGTCTAAGCAGGCCGCGCGCACACGCTCAATCACATCAGGGCGGCGCGACTCACTCAGCACTATGGTATTCACTGGCGTACGACCGGGGGGCAGCTCATCCAGCACTGAAGTATCTAAATCGGCATAGGCACTCATGGCTAAAGTACGTGGAATGGGGGTGGCGGTCATAATCAGCTGATGCGGACTGTACACGCCATCCACGCCTTTTTTACGCAAGGCTAAACGTTGCTGCACACCAAAGCGGTGTTGTTCATCAATGATGGCGAGCGCTAGATTATGAAATTGCACTTCATCTTGGAAAATAGCATGGGTGCCCACCACCATTGGCACTCCAGTGGCGATTTTTTCCAGCGCAGTTTTACGGGCTTTACCCTTGAGTTTGCCGGCAATCCAAGCCACTTCAATGTTCAGCGGTTCGAGCCATTTTTTAAAGTTAATAAA
>DATERP010000117.1:0-3421 GCA_035271385.1 Thiopseudomonas sp.
CATTTTCAACGCGACTTCGATACCGGAGGAACCATTGTCGGCATAAAAGACCCGATCTAAACCCTGCGGAGTCATCGCCACTAAGCGCTCAGACAACTCAATGACTGGGCCATGGCTAAAACCAGCGAGCATGACATGCTCCAGCTGATCCAGTTGCTGCTTAATGCGATTATTAATCCGTGGATTACAGTGGCCAAAGATATTGGTCCACCATGAACTCACCGCATCGAGATAACGGTTACCGTCAAAATCTTCTAACCAAATACCTTGCGCGCGGCGAATCGGCACTAAAGGTAGTTTTTCATGGTCTTTCATTTGTGTGCAGGGATGCCAAAGCACGGCTAAATCGCGCTGCATCCAGTGATCATTTGAACTCAATTGCTTGCTCCCATTAATGGACGCCTCAGCCTAGCAGATGCATTTAATCCTGACAGGAAAAATCTCTAGCCTGCTAAGGCTTAAGACTCGATGGTACTGTATAGCTCCAGTTGTAAACGATGCCGCGCACCAGGTTCGAGCCATAGGTGATCATCCAGTACATTGGCGTTTTCAATACAGAGCATCTGCTGCCAGGCATCGCTGGCAAAGCCACTGAGGGTTTGCGCCTTATCGATCCATGGATTCCAGACAATGGCTGACTGCGAGCCTTGCGTGCGTAAATGAATACGACGCTGCCAGCATTTATCGACAATCTGTAGATGCTCAGGGACTTGCAGATACACGCGATCCGTTTCACCCGTAAAAGTTAGCGCACCGGCCTGCGCGCGTAACTGCCAGTCCTCTAGAGTTTCATGGTAAGAGCAACCCTCTAGACCTTGCACCACAACCTGACGAATATCACTCACCGCAAAATACGTATGCAGCGCTTGGCTAATGGCTAAAGGCTCGCGATCCAGATTGTGATTATCCAAACGCAGGGTTAAGCGCTCACCCAACTCAATCTGCAACTGCAGCATGGCAGCATGCGGCCAATCCGCTAAACCTTGGCTGGCATCCAACTGCAAAGTTAAGCGCAGCGCATCACTGTCTGCGCTGCTGTCGAGCAACTGCCAATCCACAGTGCGCGCTAGCCCATGAAAAGGTGCATCGGCAGTGGTCATTTTTTGTACAGCTGCTGGGTTGTACTCAAGCGCACCAAACCATGGCCAACACACCGGTACACCACCGCGCACGCCTTGGCCTTTGACGTATTCAGCACAATCACTTAGCCAAATCAGCGGCGGCTGTGCGATATCAGCAAAGTAGCTAAGAATTTGCGCACCTTGCTGACAAATATCCAACTGCGCGGCGCCAAAGCGTAAGCGCCAGCCCGCTAAGCCAGAAAAATCCATGGCGGTGATACTCTGCTGCATCTGTTGTGCTCCTGCTTGACTCACTTAATTAGCACCATAAATTTGCTGCGGTAACCAGGTAATGATTTCTGGAAACACATAAGCCACCACCAGCATGGTCAACTGAATCAAGATAAAAGGTAAAACCCCACGGTAAATGGTGGTGGTCGGCACTGAATCCGGTGTCACGCTGCGCAAATAGAACAGCGAGAAACCAAAGGGCGGCGTTAAGAACGAGGTTTGCAGATTTAAGGCAATCATTACTCCCAACCACACTGGATCCAGACCCATTGACAGCAAAACTGGACCAACAATCGGCACCACGACAAAAATAATTTCAATAAAGTCGAGAATAAAGCCCAGTAAGAAAATCACTACCATCACTAGGAAAAATGCACCCAGTACGCCACCTGGCAATTGAGCAAAGACATTCTCAATCATCACATCGCCGCCAAAACCGCGAAATACCAAGGAGAACAGCGAGGCACCAATTAAAATCAAAAACACCATGGAGCTGATTTCAGCGGTGGAAAAAGACACTTCACGCAAACGCGCAACATTAAACTGACCTTTAAACAAAGCCAGCACTAAAGCACCAATGGCCCCCAAAGATGCTGCCTCAGTCGGCGTCGCGACACCGGCTAAAATCGAGCCTAGAACTGAACCCATCAATACCAAGGGCGGAAGCAGCGCTTTAAATAAGCGTCCCCACTCAATCGGCCCTAAAGCTTCTTGCGGTAAGGCTGGGAGTTTTTTCGGCTGAGTGACAGCAACAAAAATCAGATAGGCGATATACATACCCACTAAAATCATGCCGGGAATCAGCGCACCAATAAACAAATCACCGACGGAAACGGTTTTTGGGGTAAACACGCCCATGCGAATTTGCGCTTGCTGATAGGCGCTCGATAGCACATCACCCAGTAACACCAGAATAATCGAGGGCGGAATAATCTGCCCCAAAGTACCGGTCGCAGCCAAAGTACCAGTGGCCACCGCAGGATCATAACCACGGCGCAACATCGTTGGTAACGCCAGCAAACCAAGAGTGACCACAGTAGCACCCACCACACCGGTACTGGCAGCCAATAGTGCACCCACCACACAGACCGAAATGGCCAAGCCACCACGCAAGGTGCCAAATAAGCGTGACATGGATTCCAGCAAGTCTTCCGCCACCCGCGACTTTTCTAGCATCACGCCCATAAACACAAATAGCGGCACGGCCAAGAGGGTTTGGTTATTCATAATGCCAAAGAGACGATTGGGCAAAGCTTGTAAAAAGACCGGCTCAAACACTCCCGTAGCAGCGCCAATCATCGCAAACAACAACGATACACCGCCAAGGACAAAAGCCACGGGATAACCCATCACTAGGGTTAAACAAATGGTCAAAAATAAACCAATGGCTAAGACTTCACTCATGCTGCGCCTCCACCGGTGAAGTTGGTGTGCGTAACTGTTGCACCAGCAACACTAAATCCGCACAACACTGCAGCAACAAACTGCCCACCAATAATAAAATAATGCTCTTTTGCAGATACATAAAACCTAAACCGCCAGCCTCGCCTGAGGTTTCCTGCATCGCCCACGAGTTAGCGACATAGCCCCAACTGTTCCAGCCCAGAAATAAGCACATCGGCAGCAGCAACAACAAATGGCCGCTGGTATCCACTAAGGCTTTTTTACGTTCGGAGAAGTTCTGATAAAAGATATCCACACGTACATGCGCTTGGCGTTGCAAGGCCCAAGCCGCCGTACCCATAAAGGTCAGCGCATGCGCATACATCACTGCTTCTTGCAGCGCAGTCGCGCCGATACCAAAGACATACCGCAGCACCACCACGCAGGCGGTACCTAGCACCAGAAATAAAGTCAGCCAAGCACAGGCTCGGCCCAATAGAGCATTACCAGCCTGAATCTGCGTAGCAAGACGCAGCGGCCAAGATATTAAGGACATGAGAAAGACTTCTAGCAAACAAGTGAGCTGCGTATTGTAGGGGCTGTGCATAAAATTGACCATGGTAGGTTATCCACCTAGCAGGTGCACCGAGCTGTGGATAAGCTGGGGAGACACCCGCCTAAGCCAG
>DATERP010000118.1:0-2568 GCA_035271385.1 Thiopseudomonas sp.
CCACGTCGGTCTGCAAGCGCGTTTAATGAGTCAGGCGCTGCGTAAAATTACCGGTAACATTAAAAACGCTAACTGCTTAGTGATTTTTATTAACCAAATTCGTATGAAAATTGGTGTGATGTTCGGTAGCCCAGAAACTACCACTGGTGGTAACGCGCTGAAGTTCTACTCATCAGTACGTCTGGATATCCGTCGTATTGGTGCAGTGAAGGAAGGCGACGAAATCGTTGGTAACGAAACCCGCGTTAAAGTTGTGAAGAATAAAGTTGCTGCACCTTTCCGCCAAGCCGAGTTTCAGATTCTTTACGGTAAAGGTATCTACCGTAATGGCGAGATCATTGATTTGGGTGTACAGCTAGGTTTACTGGAAAAAGCCGGTGCTTGGTACAGTCATCAAGGTACTAAAATTGGTCAAGGTAAAGCGAACTCCGCGCGTTACTTGGAAGAAAATCCAGAATTATGCCAGATGTTAGAACAGCAAATTCGTGATCAATTACTTGCCCCAGGCCCTGTGAGTAAGGCCGCTGCTGAAGAGGCTGCAAAAGAAGAAGCCAAGACAGTTAAAGCGAGCAAGGTTGAGCCAGAAGACAACGAATAAAATCAACGTCCAGTAATACCACAACGGCATGATGCAGCAACGCATTCATGCCGTTTTGCTATGAGGCTTTTATGTTAGACACTCCCGTTTCCATTCGCCGTGCCTCGATGAATCTATTAGCACGTCGTGAGCATGGCCATGTTGAATTAGCGCGCAAGCTCAAGTTACGTGGTGCTGATGCGCACATGATTGAAGTTGAATTGCAGCGTTTAACCGAAGATGGCTTGCTATCTGAGGAACGCTATTTAGAAAGCTATGTGCGCAGTCGTGCTAACGAAGGGCGTGGGCCGATGCGGATTCGTGAGGAACTCACTCAGCGCGGCTTAGCTCGTGCAGATGTCGATCAAGCATTAAGTGAAGCTCAAGTGGACTGGGATGAGCGCATGCGCGAACTGTGGCAGCGACGTTTCGATGGGCAAATTGTTGATCTTAAAGATAAGGCCAAGCAAAGTCGTTTTTTAGCCCAGCGGGGTTATGCGTTGGATGCAATCCGCAGTCTGCTCGATGCGCAAGGTTGGGCGCAGAGCTTTGATGATTAAGCGTCGATACTATTTGGGCCTGCATTGAAACGCGTGTAATGAGGCTGTGATGCGGGATTTGCGTAAACTGATGTATGAAGCGTTGTGCTGTTTAAAAGTGCTGTAAAGCATCTCAGCCCTCAATGGTTGAAGGCTGAGGCTTTATGCGACTTAGGCGCGTAACTGGCTGCTGATCACGTCCAGGGCTTGTTCAATCGCAATATGCTGGCTTTCAGTCTCGCGACGGCCTTTGTACTCTAAGGTACCTTCTTTTAAACTGCGCTCACTGATCACAATGCGCTGCGGGATACCAATCAATTCCATGTCCGCAAACTTCACGCCGGGGCTGGTTTTCTTATCACGGTCATCAAGTAGCACGCTAAAGCCTGCTGCAGTTAAGTCTGCATAGAGCTTGTCGGTAGCGGCTTGCACTTCAGCGTTATCGTATTTGAGTGGCACAATCGCCACATCAAAAGGTGCCAGTGCTGCTGGCCAAATAATGCCGCGCTCATCATGATTCTGCTCAATCGCTGCAGCTACCACACGTGATACACCGATACCGTAGCAACCCATGGTCAGAGTGGCGGGCTTACCGTTTTCACCCATCACTGTGCAGTTCATGGATTCGCTGTACTTAGTACCTAGTTGGAAGATATGACCGACTTCAATACCACGTTTGATTTCCAGTACACCTTGGCCATCTGGGCTGGGGTCACCGGCTACCACATTACGCAGGTCAGCTATTTCAGGGATAGCTAAGTCACGCTCCCAGTTCAGGCCAAACCAGTGCTTGCCGTCTTGGTTGGCACCAGCAACAAAGTCGCTGATAAAGGCCACTGAGCGATCGATAATGCATTGAATACCTAAGTCTTTCGGGCCCAGTGAACCTGGGTTAGCGCCGCAGGCCTCTAAGATTTCAGCATCGCTAGCAAACTCAAGTGGGCTGGCGACTGCTGGGTGGTTGGCTGCTTTAATTTCATTCAGGGTGTGATCGCCACGTACCACGAGCGCGACCAGGGTCTTTTCTTTCGAGCCGCGCACAATCAGCGTTTTAATGGTTTTCTCGATGGCGATTGAAAACTGCTCAGCCAGTTGCTCAATGGTTTTGGCATCGGGTGTATCGATAATACGTGCTTCTTCAGTAGCAGCAGGGCGACTGCTCTCACGCGGCAATGCTTCAGCTTTTTCAATATTGGCTGCATAGTTTGAAACTGTGCTAAAGGCGATATCATCTTCACCCGATGATGCTAGTACGTGAAACTCATGCGATCCGGTACCACCAATGGATCCGGTATCGGCTTCCACTGGGCGGAAGTTGAGGCCTAAGCGGGTAAAGATAGTGCAGTAGGCTTGGTGCATGCGGTCGTAGGTTTCTTGCAGTGATGCTTGGTCGGTGTGGAATGAGTAAGCATCTTTCATAATAAATTCACGGCCACGCATTAAGCCAAAGCG
>DATERP010000119.1:0-25577 GCA_035271385.1 Thiopseudomonas sp.
GTTTTTACATCACTTACATATAGAGAATAATCAGATCATTAATCACCGCTGGACGCTCTTGACCGACCACGTGAATATTGAGCTCGAGGACCATTTGCGTACCGCTGCGTACCTTTTCAATGGATTTCACACGTCCGCGCGAATGGATCAGCGAGCCCGCTGGCACCGGCGATGGAAAACGCAGACGCTGTGAGCCGTAGTTGACCATATTGGTGAAGCCGGTGATCTCAAAACCCAAATCAACATTGAGCTTTGAAGTCAGCACTTGCACCAAGGCGCCATGCGCAATGGTGCCGCCAAAGGGGCCTTCTTTACGCGCACGCTCGGGATCAGTATGAATCCAATAATTATCGCCCGAGAGCTCAGCAAACTGATTGATCATGGCCTGATCCACCAACAACTGATTACTCCACGGACTGAACTCTTCGGAGACTAAAGACTGCAACGCAGCATCATCCGTCAACGGCACCTGACGCACAACTTTTGCATCCGCTGCAGCAGCCGGCGCTTGCGGCTGCTTGACCACTTCATCGATCTCTAGCAAATCAATATGCGCAGCAGTAAAACGCAGCAGTACAGTACCGTCTTCGTTCACCCGCGCGCGCACGGGCTTGACGCGCATACCAATTTTAATATCATCTTCTTTCAAGCCCACCAGAGTAGTGTTAACCCGCACACCCTCATCGAGCTCAACCACGGCCAGCAACTGCGGTTCTGGACCGGCAAACTCAGGCAGCGTTGGTATTCTAGCAACGGTGTAGGTGTAGAGCGTACCCTCACCGGTGACCTCACGAAACTCAACTTGATCGGACAAACAATGCGAGCAGTGACGACGTGGATAAAAGGTCCACTTGGCACAGGCACTGCAATGCTGCAGCAAAATTTTGCCTGCTTTTAAGCCATCCCAAAAAGGTGCAGAGATACTTGTCTGTATCGGCATAGGTTTATTTGACATGTTTATGCTCCCTCAAGAATCAGTGCACCCTGCTCACTCATGACGCCGCCGGTACCGGAGACGAACACACGATCACAGTTTTTCAATTGACGCTCACCGGCCTTACCACGAATCTGATCAAAGGCCTCAATCACTTGTGAGAAACCACCGGCCGATCCCGCTTGACCAAAGCTGAGCTGGCCACCATGGGTATTGACAGGGAAGTTACCTTTCCAAGTCAGATCATTCTCAAGGATAAAGCGCATACCCTCGCCTTTCGGACAAAAGCCTGCATCTTCTAAACTGAGCAACACGGTAATGGTGTAGCAGTCATAAATCTGCGCAGCATTCATATCTGAAGGCTTCAGACCCGACATTTCAAAAGCACGACGCGCCGCAGGGCCCACTGGAGTTTCGGTCATATCAGGAGAGTACGTCGGTGACTTGTAGCCTAAACGCTCACCAAAACCAGTGATATGTGCGCCACGGTTACGCGCGCGCGCTGCCACTTCTTTGGAAGCAACAATCACCGCAGCACCACCAGCCACCGGCATAACGATTTCCAATACGCGCAATGGATCAGCCACCATACGGCTGTTGAGCACATCCTCAATAGTCAGCGGCTGACCATGGAAAATTGCATTGGGATTGGCCAAGGCATTGGTGCGCTGATCAACCGCAATTTTTGCCATTGCCCGCTCATCGTAACCATATTGCGCAGCATAACGCTTAGCAATCATGGCATAACCGGTATTCTGACCTAAGTGGCCATAGGGTAAATCAAACTCAGCTTCTGGCGCACCAAATGCGGTACTGTGACCACCAAAACGCATGGCACGTGCCATGGCTGCAGGGTCTTCATCACGCCCAAAAGGCGCCATACGCATCGGCAACACACAGAGCACCGCTTGACACAAACCCATCTCAATTGCCGCAGCGGCACGCCACACCATACCCACAGGGGTGGTGCCGCCCAAATCCACAACTTCAGCAAAGTTGACAGCAATACCGAGATACTCAGCCGCCATCGCCGGAACAAAGACCGAGGCCTCATGAAAATGTGGACCGTTAATCACTAAGCCATCCAAATCACTGGCTTGCAGACCCGCATCATCCAAGGCTTGTCGAGCTAGATCCGCCACCTGTTCCAAGTGAAACATTTGCGGGGCTTCAGAGTATTTTTGTGGTTTGTACTGCGCAGCACCAACAATTGCTGCTTCTCCTTTCCATCCCATGTAGAGCACCTTTTTTATAGATATTATCTGCTATCTTTCTGCATCTTTTTTACAAGACTGCAGACCATCACTCATCGTCCAAAAGGCTTAGAGCAAAATATACTGACCACTAACCTCTAGGCAGCACAAAAATACTGACTTACCAAAAACACACAAAGACTCAACTTACAGATAAAGAGACACAGATTTAACCCATTTTAAATAACTCAAACGGACGATTGTGATATTGACTTAATGACGTAATTTTAATTCGCTTTATAAAAATAAAAGCCATCCAAATCTAATAACTAACAAACAAAAACCACAACAACTGCGAGGTTATTATGGGGTTTTTTAAAAGAAAACTGAGTGAACACCGCTTACTAACATTTTTAATACTGCTGCTGCCTGGAGCAGTATTGGCAGCAGAACACAACTCACCACCAGTTAAAAACACCTCGGAGTCTTCGAGTATGCTGGGTAAATTTGATATAAAAAACGCTAATATTGAATATATAAACCCAGTGAGTGATGTAAAACTAGACACCAAGACGACACGTGAGCTGGTTTTAAAACTGATGAAAACCCAACCTGTTAATCAGGCCGAAATAAACCAACAGCTCAATTTAGAACATGGCGAAATGTCTAATTCTAATTTTACTGTGAGCAACCCCTATTACCCTCGCAATACAGATACCCAAATAGACCTTCCTAAACTGCGCAGCATCATTCGAGACGGACAAGAAATCATCAACCCCGAAGGCTATGCTAAACCAGAGGAAGGCTATTCTTTAAACGCAGCAGGCGAACCGGCTTTCTTTCAACAAACAGTAGCCACGCGCTGGTTCTCAGACATTCGCAATAAAAACGCACCAGCAGCGCAGCAAGTCTGTGCGGTAAAGTTTGTTGACGCGCAAAACCAAGCCTATGAAATGAAAACCTTCGATAACTTTGCACAAGCGCGCGACAACGGCTGGACCGTCACGCATGAGCACGCATGTGGCACCTGCTCAACACTGTAAGATTTGGCCGTTTATATTGGCATCCCCTATCAAACACAACCTGTCAGCGCCTGCACTCGCCAAGCTCAAGGTGATATCAATAAAGTTGAACAGGTGGCGGACTGCATTACCGAAGCTGTTGGCTTCACGCAAATGTGCGCACAATCATGGGCTTATAATGGTGTGCATACCGGTGCAAGCTGCCAAGCAGATTGCCAAGAAATGGCTTCTGGTCAAGTCAAAGATATTTTGGCGGTGAACCCTGAGACCGGCAAGCTCAATAGCTGCCTGTGGTGCGATGAGCGCATGTCGGGACCGGGCTTTAAATACTCAGCAGGCAGGACTCGACGTAACTCTGGCTTAACCTCAGCCATCACACGACCGCATGATATTTTATTCTACGCAGCTGATCATAGCCTCTACTTCTCTAAACAAAGTACTTCTGAAAACTCTAATAAAAATAATGAATAAAAAAAGACACTGCTTTTATTAAAACCCAATAACAATATAAAAAGGAAATAACATGTCACGTTTTCAAGATAAAGTAGTTTTAATTACAGGCGCAGCATCGGGTATTGGTAGAGCATCTGCTGAGCGCATTGCTAGTGAAGGCGGCACCATAGCTTGCGTTGACCTGAATGCCGAGTCTCTTCAGGAGACCGTAAACAGTATTCGTCAAGCAGGCGGTCACGCCGATGCATTTACCTGTGATATCACTGATGAACAGGCTGTAAACAACACTGTAGCTGCTGTAATTGAGAAATACGGAAAGCTCAATGCACTGTGTAATATTGCCGGTATCTTGCGCTTTGATCACACTCACGAACTGGATATGGCTGATTTTGAGCGGGTTATGCAAGTCAATTGCTACGGCGTCGTTATGATGTGCAAAGCCGCCATTCCACACTTACTGAAGAGCAAAGGCTTTATCGTCAATATGGCCTCGTCTGCGGCTTTAGGTGCGCACGCTTGGACGACGGCATATTCCGCTTCTAAAGGTGCGGTGCTGGCACTGACCAAAGCCATTGCCAATGAATACAGCCTGCAAGATTTGAACTGTAACGCTATTTGCCCAGGTGGTATTGCAACACCCATGGTGGGCAATACTAAGCTGCCTGAAAATATTGATATGCGCATTCTAAGTAAAGCAGCACTGCCAAATCATTACTTTGCCCCACCGTCAGATGTGGCTAGCGCTGTAGCATTTTTAGCCTGCGAGGATGCTAACTTTATTAACGGTGACCATATTCGTGTTGATGGTGGATTACTGTCTTAATCTAAAACCTCCACACAAACGTCAACATCAAACGGCTGTTGTATTATTAACGGCCGCGCTCTGACTGCAGGCTATATAAAAGCAGTGCTCAATCTATCTCTCGCGCAAAATAAAGTCGGCACATTTTTCCGCGATCATTACGCAAGTAGCATGCGTATTACCACTGACCAAATCAGGCATAATTGACGCATCCGCAATACGCAATCCAGCAATGCCATACACTCGTAGTTCTTGACTCACTACAGCCATACTGTCATTACCCATTTTGCAACTGCCTGCCAAATGGTGCACTGGCTCACCTGTACGTTTAATATAATCTAAGATTTGCGCATCTGAATTAATTTCATTCCCTGGCGCTAACTCAGAACCCAACATATTCCGTAATGATGGCTGCGCTATAATTTCTCGTCCTTTCTTAAAAGCAGCGACTGCCAACTGCTGATCCTCCAAAGCAGTAAGATAATTCACTCGAATATCAGGCGCGTCACGAAAATCTCCCGAAGCAATATGTACAGCACCACGACTGATCGGCCGCAATTGGCAGGTTGATAAAGTAACGGCTTCTATCGGTTGCAGATTACCCTTTACATCCACTTCTGATGCGGCTGGCGCAAAGTGTATCTGTGCATCAGGACTTGTCGCATAAGCAACTGCCTTATAAAACACAGCAACTGTTGCAGCTGAATCTCCTAAAAAACCTTGCTTAGTAAATATATAGCGGCAAATATTTTTAAACAGTTTTATACCTTTTGCTTCACTGTAATACGTCTTTACCCCTACCGCGCTTTGCTTGATATAAGCATTCCAATGATCCTGTAAATTCTCTCCTACACCTGGTAAATCTTTTTTAACAGTGATCCCTAACCCTGCGAGTCGATCTGCCTGCCCTACACCTGACAATTCAAGCAACTGCGGCGTATTAATTGCACCACCACTTAAAACAATTTCTTTACGCGCCCGCACAGTAAACTGCTGCTCTTTCATCTTAACCTTTACCGCAACAGCTCGATCATTTTCAATTATCACCCGAGTCACTTGCGCGCCTGTCAATACTGTTAAGTTATTGAGCGACTGTCCAGCACCTAAAAATGCCCGTGCGCTACTGTGACGTCGCCCATTTTTAATGGTGCGCGGAAACCAACTGACACCGTCTTGGCTGGTACCGTTTACATCTGAATTGAATCTGTGGCCGGCCTGCGCAGCAGCATCGATAAACGCCTGATGAATCGGAAACTCATCAATGGTATCGCTGACCCATAACGGTCCACCACTGCCATGATAAGTGTCTGCACCACGCTCATAGTGCTCAGAGCGCGTAAAATACGGCAGCACCTCCTTGTAAGACCAGCCCTCATTACCTAGCGCAGACCAGCGATCAAAATCTTCCTTTTGACCTCGAATATAGACCATACCGTTAATTGAACTGCAACCTCCCAGCACCTTGCCACGCGGCAATTCAACAACTCGATTGTGCAAGTGTTTTTCCGGCTTAGTTCGGTAGGCCCAGTTGTTTTTATGCGGTTTTAGCAAGAAAGCAAAACCCATCGGCATATGAATCAACAGACTGTTGTCCGCGCTGCCAGCTTCAAGCAATAATACCTGCAACTGACTTTCTTTAGCCAAACGATAAGCCACTGCACAGCCTGCTGAGCCTGCGCCTACAACAATAACGTCATATTCTTTATCCATAGTACGCCTTGCTTTCTTATTGTTTTAATTACAGAAGCAATAAAGCCTACTTCCGACTCATCACTAACAGCGGCAGTGCCAAGCCTAAATGCCACGGCCATGCAAATTAAGCAACACACACGATTAAGTCATCTGATAGATCGCCAAAGTTATGCCTGCAACGAAAGACACTAGAGCGCTAAACCGCATAACAAAGACAGCTCAATGATTACCAGTATTGACTCATCATATCTTGTGCACGCTTTACAAATGCCTCTTGATGCTCCTGCAAGTCTTGATATGGACCGACTAATTGGCCATAGCTCATTTCAATTGGATCTTTACCAACAGGTACACGCGTACTTATGCCACTTAACTCTTCAATAATTGCAAGTGCGCAAAATGGTGCAGTTGTGGGTTCATAACCACCTTCATGAACCATGACTAAGCGCCCTGCACATACATCATTGGCTGCTTGCATTAACATGCGCGTAAGTTTTCGATAGCTATTTGGCGTGAGTAACATTCTGGCACTAGGATCATTGATCGCAGCATCTAAACCACAGGCAACAACTATTAAATCAGGTTGAAAGCTAGTAATAGCCGGTAAAATTACTTTTTCAAAAGCAGCGTAATATGCTCCAGAACCGCAACCTGGCGGCAAAGGGATATTAATATTATGCCCGATGCCTTCTCCCTCTCCATTATCCTCAACCATCCCACGACCTGGTACCATCTGATCTTGATGAATAGACAAGGTCAGGACATCGGATCTCTGATAAAACAAAGATTCAGTTCCATTACCATGATGTGCATCCCAATCGATAATAGCTACTTTTTTAACTAAGCCTTTTTTTATCACTGACTCAACAGCAATAGCTATATTATTAAATACGCAAAGTGACATGCCATAATTGTATTCTGCATGATGTCCCGGCGGTCTTATAAGTGCATAGGCATTTTGAACTTCATTTTTCAATACTGACTCTATCGCTGCTTTCGCACCTCCAGCAGCCAATACAGCGATATCAAAGCCTCCAACTGGCATAGGTGCTCCGGGACCTGCACTCCCACCTGCGCCTTCGCTGAGAAGCTTAACCCTGTCTACATATTCTGGATCATGAACATGCTTTAACTCTGCTAAAGTGATTGGCTGCGGTTTTATAGCATGCAAATTTTCTAGCAGACCAAGAGAAGACAATAGGTTTAATACTCTACGCTTACTCTCTGGTGACTCTATTAATGTTCCAGGCTGTATAAACTCATTAGCTCTAAGTACTTGTGCGCATGAACCGAACTCATACCACATGTAGCGCTCATCCCAAACAAATCCTGTTTTCATTTCAACCTCATAAATTTATATATAGATTAAAACTAAAAATAAAAACTAATTAATTAAAAAAGCCCACGCATCTGCGTAGGCTTCTAATTAAACTAACCAGCTATAAAGTTAATCAAGATTAACGACCGGCCGCACGTAAACGGTCTGGAGTGAAGTCGTCTGCATCCACATCACCTTTATTAATAACCGCGCTATTGCGACGCTCATTAGTCAAGTTATACGCCACATAATTACCTGTATTTAAATCATGGTAAAAAGAGGCTGCTGACCTCCAGGCGCTCATATCTGGATGATAGATAGTATTAGCAAACGCATATTTCCATAAGTTTCCGCGGCCATCGTAATTATCAGCCATCACTGTATGCCAGGTGTCCTCATCAAGATACATACGACGCTTGCCATACAAATGGCGACTGCCTTCTTTCAGCTTTGCTTCCAGCACCCAGACACGGCGCTGCTCATAGCGTATGTGATCAGGGTTAGGATGGTTTTTGCTCAACAGATCATCATATTTCAAATCACCTACTTCGGTTCGGTAACTGTTAGCAGGAATGAACATCTCCTGCTTGCCAATCAACTCCCAATCGTAGCGGTCAGGGGCTCCATTAAACAAACGGTCCTCATCAATAGTCATGGCTCCGCCACTACCACTCAAACTTTGGTCATAACCATAACCTGGCGCCAAACGCACACGACGCGTACCCGAGTTGTACGACCATGCAGTTCGTGGATTGGTTAGATAGTTATAGGGTTCATGGGCAAGCGACGCATCACCACGCTCGCGAGTTGGCAGAATGGTTGTAGTTAAGCAATATGCTGAAAGACCCTCGGTTACAGGCTTTTTATTTGGATTATTGGAAGGTGCCAAGCACAGACCTTTAGTGCGTCCGTAAGATTTAGATCCACTGGCTCCAACAACAACAATATCTCGGGTACTCTCCTCGGTCCAATCACGATAAGGCAGTTGGTGATTCCATAGCACCTCAAGAGCAGATTTTGGAATAGGGAATAGGTTGTGACCGATACCTTCAACACCATAACCATCGTCAACGACTTTGGCTGTCAGTGCGTTTTCTTTAGCGCGCTCACAGACAAACTCTGGGTAACGGAAATCACGGTGAGTCGGGTAGACTTCCATGCGATAGGTATCTGGGTACTTTTCAAACATAGCTTTTTGACCAGCACCTAAGTAGTCCGCATGCTCTTTGAAGTTTGCAGCAGTAATCACCAAACGAGGCTTTTCATCAGCATAAGGATCAACTGGATGCCCACCACTTTGCGGCACATGCTTCCAGCCTGGAACTTCCCCTAGATACTTGCCAGTATACTCAGGAATAGTGCCCTCAGCGTTACCCGCACGCTCAGCACCGACACAGGTTAATTCGTTACCCAATTTTTCTGCCTCTGCAGCACTGACTGCTGCAAAAGATGCAGTCGGTAAAGCTAAAACAGAAGCGATTGCAAGGGCCATACTAGCGCGGCGATATATCATTATTATTATCTCCAACTCTTATTTTAATTATGGGTTTGGCGTTTATGCTCCGCTAAACCTCACATACATAACCAGCTCATTAGAACGAGTATTTTGCAGAGAAGGTCAACTCGTCACGGTCAGTAACATCACGCCCTCTTCTTGGACTTGCCTGCCCCATATAAGATACGTAATTCAGGTCTAACTCTAAGTTACTCAGGTACTTAAACGTTGTGCCCACGGATAAGCGGCGATCACCTTGCCCCCCGCCTATAGCGCCTTGCAAAGGTGTCTTGCCATCAATTACATGAGAAAAACTTACCGGCACCTCTAGATCCCAACCTGAGAACAACCCTGGGTAATCTAAACTCACCTGCAATGTATAAGCTGTCGCCGTTTTAGTTTGATAAAAATCATCTGTATCGATTTTATATTTGCTATAGGACTGGCCGCCCTGCTTATACGAGTCCACACCAGTGACACCAGTATGCACAAGCTCACCGACGATAGTGGTACCACGCGCCCAAGGCATAGTACCTAAGGTATGGATAAAGCTTACCTGCGCTTGGTAGCCCTTACCGCGCGTATCTGTGGGTGTTCCGCTCGGTCCTAAAACAATAACAGGCGCACCATCACGGTAAGAAATCTCACTGGAGACCTGAGTATCACCAAAACTGGTGGAGGCACTGACACCTGTGAGCTTGATATTGTCGTAATAGTTGATTTTATAACTGGAGTAATCTGGAGCTAAAGTAATTCCTGCAGGGTTTTTATCATGGTAGTTGATATGGAACAGTGAGAATTCCCAGTCAAAGTTTGGACGATATATGGCACGTAAACCATATTGTCCACTGCTCTTTGGCTTATCGATACCACCGTATGCAGCTCCAGTCTTAGGAATAAGACTTAACAAATAACTGTCAGCTCTCGGACCAATATAGTCAGACGTTGAAGTAAAGCTTCCAACAGGATTTAGCTCATTTTCAAGCCACTCATACTGGTAGTAAGCGGACAAGCCTACCTTTGGTCCGATATTCCAGTCTGCCGACACTTGACCGGTTGGCAGCAACACTTCTTTGGTTTCAGTGCCTGGCGTACTGGACTTAACCACATCCACACGACCTTGCGCACCATTTACCCCTGGGTAGAACAAGCCCTCACCCCAAGACACCACATGTCGGCCACCCTTAAGTGCCAAGTACTGGTTATTAGGGAGTTTTATATCACTAAACAGATAAGAGTCTAAAAAACGAGAGCGTCCACCACTGTAGTATTTAGCCCCACGACCAAATTTATCACTATCACCAGAATGGTTAGTTGTTGCGCTCTTATTATCATTTTTACGATGATACACATCGTCATAGAAAGTCGTGCCGCGTAACACGCCACCCCATTCACCCCAACTGCTGGCGTCATTGCTATAAACCAACTCACCAAGTGCACCAATACGATGTGTAGTCAACGAGTGACGATCGAAGTTTCGGTTACCATCATCTGAGTTTTCATCAGCTATTAGCCTCTTGTCTTGCTTTTGCATTCGCATGCCAATGCCGTAACCTGTGGTCAAACTCCACGAAAGGCTACCACCATGATCAAAATAGATCGGTTCCCCAGCATGGGCCATCGATGCCACACCCGCTGCAACTGCAGCAACGAGAGTGGTCTTGACCAACCGATTAAGATGAAAGATAGAGCCTTTGTTTTTATTGTTACTCATGCTTACTCTCCAAGTGAAAGATATGCTTGGCATACTTTCTTAGTCGCTTATTGTTAAATATGAGTGACTTGCACCCGCGCAGAACACTCACTGCCAGCCAGAACTCGCTGGTAGCGGTAACACTCCCCAATCAGTTGCCGTGTAATGCGTCCCTCTTCCAGTAGTAAATTAAGATGCGCCAAGACCTCACCATTAGCGAGCAGCACATCAAACGATGAGCGCACACGTGGAAACATAAACCGCATCAACTCATCCGCAGTTCGTGCCTCACACATATGCTCCAGTAACCGATCCAGATGACCCTGATGGTGCTCGGTTAATTGTTCTAAGCGATGGTGCAAGCCATAAAAAGGCCGCTCATGCGCCGGCAGAACTAACACGTCATCTGAGACACAACGCAATCCTTGCAAACTGTCCAACCATTCTTTTAAAGGATTCGCGTCCGGCTCCGTCACCGTCACACAGACACTTGAGGTGATACGTGGCAAAACCTGATCACCTGAAATAAACAAACCCGCTTGGCGGTTATACAAACATGCATGCTCAGGCGAGTGCCCTGAGGCAATCACCACTTCCCAATCGTGATGACCGATGCGCAACACCTGATTGGCTACTAAACGGTTGTAGCTTTCAGGTGCATCCTGCACATAACTGCTGTCGCCCATCACGCTGAGCAAGCCCGATATATCTTCATCTGGCATACCGCTGTGGCGATAAAACTGGCTCATTTGCCAGCCCATACCACCCTCAGTCGATGGGCTAATAAACAACGCCTGATACTCACCGCGCGTCATATATACAGGGCACTGAAAACGATCCGCCAACCAGCCTAATGAGCCGCAATGGTCATAATGAAAGTGCGTGGCGATCACGGCTTTGACTGGCGCATCCTGCATCACTTCAGTAAAGACACGCTCCCATACATCACGGGTTTGTTGCGTGCCTAAACCGGTATCGACAATAACCCAGCCGTCACCATGCTCTAAAAGATACAAGTTGATGTGATCTAGACCAAAAGGTAGCGGCATACGCAGCCACACCACGCCTTCAGCGACCACCTGCCAATCTCCTCGCTCAGGTGGCGTTGTCCAAGGGAAGCTCAGCTCAAAATGCTTCTGTTCGGTCGGGGCTGGGTAATGTCTCATGCACCACTCCCGACAAAAGGCGGCAACGCATTACGAGCCAGCACTTCATCACTGTAAGGGCTGTAGGTGTTGTGAATGTCATCTTTGATATACAAATCATCAGCAAAGCTGTCAGGGTTATAGCCCTCTTTTTGTAAATCAATTTTGCGATGCTTAAAGGTAGTGGTCATGTCCGCCTGATACCCCACACGCAAAAACACCGGACGCGCATAGTGCGGCAAACGCTCACACACAAACTGGTAAAAGGCTTGGGGATCAAACTCACAATCTGGCTGCATCACCACTTGCGCCATACCCGCACGGCCTTCATGCTCAGGCACAGTTACACCATAGATATTGATGAACTCCATGCCGGCAAAATCACCTAATTCTGAAGCCACCTCTTGAGTGGAGACGTTTTCACTTTTCCAGCGGAAGGTATCGCCCATACGGTCAACAAAATAACAGTAACCATTGGCGTCGTAGCGCAACAAGTCACCGGAGCTCCACCAAGCATCGCCCTTCTGGAAAACATCTCTTAAAATTTTAGTTTCTGTGGCCGCAGCAGAGGTATAGCCTTCAAAGCGACCCGCACCGATCTCAGGCGAATCCACAATAAAGCCCACCGCTTCACCAACTTCGCCCGGCTCGCAATGGATATAGAACCCATGCTCATCGCGATCATGGGTTTGCGTTTCTTGATTGATGCGCAATAAACGCAAGTTAGTTTTATTCCAATCAGGAATGCGACCGCATGAACCAATAAAATTATCCAGGTTAATGGTCGCCGTATTGGCTTCCGTTGCGCCCCAGCCTTCATACACATCAAGCTGGCCAAAACGCTTAATCCAGCGCTGCCACGTGTCGGAAGTCAAACCTGCACCCAACATGCAACGCAAGCTATTATTCTTTTCTTCAATGGATTCTGGTCGATTCAATAAGTAGCGGCAGATCTCCCCTACATACTGAAATACCGTAACTTTATGCTCACGCACATCCGTCCAAAAACGGCTGGCACTGAACTTGCGACGAATAAAAACAGCAGCGCCTGAAGCTAAGGCAGTGGACACAACCGAGGTTGCAGCAGCACCGTGATACAGAGGCAAGCAGCAATAAAACACATCATCGGTACCGGTTTCCAGCGTCACTTCCATCACATCACCGGATGTCATCCAACGCATATGACTGTAACGAGCTGCTTTAGGTAAACCTGTGGTGCCTGAAGTAAAGATATACAACATATCGTCTTCAGCACGAATATCCGCACGCAGCTGTGGATCAGGCTGTGTGGTGGGAGCGCTGTCAATCTGCAACGCAAAATCACAATCAAAGCGGGTTAAATCATTTGGACTTGCTGGATTCTCCACATCAGGGATCAACCATTGCGGCCATTGCTGCGCTTGTGGTGTATCCAAAAATGGCTGGATGCACTCTTCACCGACCAAAACAATTTTAGTTTGGGTCGCTTCCAGCACATGCAACAATGGTTTACCCACAAGGTGATAGTTCACCAAGGTCGTCACTGCGCCAATCTTAGCTAAAGCAAACCAGCAAAAGAATAATTCTGGACGGTTTTCAACCGCAACCGCGCACACATCGCCAGGTCCTACACCGCGAGCCAATAAAGCGTTTGCGTACTGATTGACCTTCTCATTTACTTCGCTGTAGGTGTAACTGCGATCGTTGTAAATTAAAAACTGATGCTCAGCGAACTGCGCCATTTGATCCTCTACACGCTGGCCAAGCGTATAGAAATCAGAGGGTTTGATTTTTGTTGCCATGGCCGAACGTAAATCAAGCTTCCTTTGCACCTGCTCACTCACGGGCGTCCAGACCGATTGATCCTTGTTATTGTTTTTATCGTGCGAATCAACTCCGAGCATATACACCTCAATCACGGGTCAAAATTCTTTTTACCAACCTATTACTAAGAGCAATCACAGGAAGGCATTACAAGTCATATGGAATTAGATTATGAAAGGCCATAGCACGGAGCATCGTCCGTAAAGACTAAATCGGTAATACATTAAGGTGGCTGACCTAGTGGTCTAAATGGACGATGTCGTTTAAGCGACCTGACGGCAATGATTAGTCACGCACAACAATAATGATAAGAGATGTACATTTATGGCCCACCCCACAGACAAAGTACCTGGCAACGCGCATTACGCATTAGTATTACTGGCAATAATTTATGTATTGAGTTACATCGACCGCCTAGTGATTTCGGTATTGATTGAGCCGATTAAGGCTGAATTTTTAGTCTCCGACACCATGATGGGCTTGCTCACGGGTGTTGCTTTTGCAATTTTCTACACGGCCTTTGGTTTACCTTTAGGTCGTCTTTCTGATCGCGTCGGCCGTAAAGTTGTGATTGCTGTCGCCTGTATCGTCTGGAGCATCTTCACCATGTTCAGCGGTATTGTGGCCAGCTTTTTTATGCTGGTTTTACTGCGTATTGGTGTCGCTGTCGGTGAAGCAGGAGCCGGTGCACCCTCGGTGGCGATGATTTCCGAGTTATATCCGCCACGTTTACGCGCACGCGCACTGGCTATCTTTGGTCTAGGCCCAGCGCTCGGCGCGGTTTTGGGCATAGGTTTTGGTGGTGTGTTGGCAGAGATGTACGGCTGGCGCGCCACTTTAATTATTGTCGGCGCACCTGGCGTTCTTGTCGGTCTGATTTTTGCATTTACCGTTAAAAGCCCCAAGCAAACCATGTCAGCCAGCAAAGGCATACCTGAAGAAGGCATGCTGCGTACGGCTTTTTCTCTATTGAAAATCCCCAGCATGTTAATGATTGTACTGGCCGGTGGCGCAGCTGCAGTGACCGGTTATGCCATTCAAATGTGGACCCCCAGCTTTATGATCCGCTCACACCAAATCACCATCCAAGATGCAGGGATGTTAATGGGTATTGGTGGCGGCGGTATTTCGTTACTTGGTACGCTCGTGTGCGGTTATGTCACCGATAAAATGTCAGCGCGCGATCCAGGCTGGCAGCTGGGCACAGCTCTGGCTGGCACCTTGATCAGTATTCCTTTAGCCATGGCATTTTATCTATGGCCGGCTGGCACCGCGTTTTCAATTGGCAGCCTTGCGGTCCCCACAGGTTTCTTATTCTATATGGGCTTTGCCTTCTTTGGTGTGTGGTGGACGATCCCATCATTTAGCGCACTATCGCGCATATTACCCAGCAACAAGCTGGCACAAGGTACCGCGTTATTCTTTATGAGCGTAACCCTCTTGGGTGCCGGTCTTGGCCCTGTTGTTGCGGGCTTCATCAGCGACACCCTACACAATATTATTGGTGGCGTTGAAGCCTTGCGCTACGCCTTAGTAGCGACTACAAGCTTGCTCCTTATACCTTGCTTGTTCTTTTTAAGCGCTATTCCAAAATACCGTAAACAACTGCTGGACAATACTCCTGCATCAACCACTACCACTATCGCGCCGGGTGTTAAACCAGCCGTTTCTTAAAAGGATATATTCATGACTCAAGTTAAAGATCTGCCACTACCTGTCGGTAAATACGCCAAACTGGACAATGGTTTGACGCTGCACTACTTAGATATTGGCGACGGCCCTGTTGTGGTCTGGCTGCACGGTTCAGGCCCAGGCGCCAGTGGTTTCAGTAACTTTAAAGGCAACTACCCCGCTTTTGATAATGCTGGCTTTCGTAATATTGTTCTCGATTTACCCGGTTTTGGTCGTTCTGATAAACCCGACAATGTGAACTACGATTTAGCGTTTTTTGTAGAAAACCTCAAGTTACTGCTCGATAACATCGGCATTACCAGCTGCACATTATTGGGTAACTCACTGGGTGGTGCGATTGCTTTGGGCTACACACTGGACAACCCAAAGCGTGTGGACAACTTAATATTGATGGCACCAGGCGGTGTTGAAGAGCGTGAAACCTACTTCGAAATGGAAGGCATTAAACGCATGGTCGAAGTCTATGCCCAAGGCCCAATGGGCGTTGAGCAAATGCGTCAAGTGATGACCTTACAGCTCTATGACAGCAGCCAACTGCAAGACAGCATTTTAGAAGAGCGCGCAGCCGTAGCGGTCACTCAGCCTGCGAACTTATTTACCACCATGATGGTGCCGAATATGACCGAGCGCTTACACGAAATTAAGTGCCCGATTCTTGGCTTCTGGGGAACAGACGATCGTTTCAACCCTGCCAGCGGTACGTTTAAAGTGTTGGAAAATGCACCCCATGCGCGCTTTACCTTATTGAACCGTTGCGGTCACTGGGTACAAGTTGAGCACAAAGAACTCTTTAATCGCCAGTGCCTGAACTTTCTGCGCGAAACTGAGTGATCGACTTTTTAAAACTCAATTGTAAATAGCAGGAAAAATAATAATGAGCCAATACAAACATCTGCTGAGCCCAGGAAAACTGGGCCCGATTGACCTGCGTAACCGTATCGTACTCTCCCCGATGGGTGATAACTTCTCCGACCCTGATGGCTATTGCACCGAACAGATGCAGGCCTACTATGAGGCTCGCGCAGCAGGTGGCGCTGGCCTGATTATTATGGGTGTGGTGTCGATCGCCTTCCCACATGGCACCGCTGAGCCTTTTCAGTGTGCCATCTCGGATGATAAATACATCCCAGGTTTAGCCAAGCTTGCAGAAGGTGTACACAAGCATGGCGCGAAAGTGGCTATGCAAATCCAGCACGCGGGTAAAGTATCCGCGCGCGACTTAGCTGAAGGCCGCGACCTATGGGTGCCATCGATGCCACGTGCAGTGAAAAACGACATTATGTCGTCACTGACAAAAGAGGAAATGGGCAAGTTTATTAGCTCGCAGCGCCGTGATAACAACCCCACCATTCGCGTGATGGATAAAGCCGATATCGCGCAAATGGTTGAATGGTTTGCCGCTGCCGCTGAGCGTGCAGAACGCGCAGGCTTTGATGGTGTTGAGATCCATGCTGCGCACAACTACATTATTGCCGGTTTCTTATCGCCCTATCACAACCAGCGTGATGATGAATACGGCGGATCCTTTGAAAACCGCGTACGCTTTTTCCGTGAAGTGCTGCAAGCGGTACGCGCGCGCGTTAAGCCTGACTTTGGCGTGTGGGTGCGTATTGATGCGTACGAAATGCACACTGAAGGCGGGATTAACTTAGAAGAAGCAAAAAAAGTCGCACAAATTGCTGAAGAAGAAGGCATGGATGCTATTGCCGTCTCAGCCTACGCCTCTATCACTACGGGCTCAGCCTTTACCGATGCGCCTTTAGTGCAAAAACCCGCGGGTTATTTAGACTGGGCTGCGCAGGTTAAGTCTGTGGTTAATACCTCAGTGATTGCTCTGGGCCGTATCGAGCCTGATGTAGGTAATAAAGCCATTGCTGATGGCAAGTGTGATTTTATTGCCATGGGCCGTAAGTTACTGGCGGACCCTGAGCTGCCCAACAAGTTGATTGCTGGCACGTCTGAGCTGATTCGACCATGCATCTATTGCTATGTATGTGTGAGCCAAATCTTTATTAATGAACGCATTAAATGCGCTGCCAACCCGTTCACTGGGCAAGAGTTTCAAAAAGTTATTCTACCTGCCGCACAAAATAAGCATGTCGTGATTATCGGTGGTGGCCCAGCGGGTATGGAAGCCGCGCGCATCGCAACTTTACGCGGTCATAAAGTCACCTTACTCGAGCGCAGTAATCGACTGGGCGGCACACTGTTCTTTGCCGCACTGGCCTACCCTGAAAACGGTGTCTTGCTGGACAACCTAACCGCTCAAGTGAAAGCACTCAATATTGATATTCGCTATAACACTGAAGCCACACCGGAGTTATTGAGCAGCTTAAATGCCGATCAAATCTTTGTGGCCACCGGTGCTAAACGTGATGCACCCAATATTGCCGGTGCTGAGATGAAGCATGTTTGGAGTGGTGATGAACTGCGTCGCTTAATGACCGGTGATCGTGCGGATGAGATTGCAAAAAACAAACTCTCACTCACACAACGCACCATGATGAAAGCCGGTAGCCTCAGTGGAGCCACCAACAGCCGTGATGCGCTGCAAGGTCTCTCCAAGCTGTGGATGCCGCTGGGTAAAAAAGTCGTCATTATTGGTGGCGGCTTAGTAGGCCTAGAGCTGGCTGAGTTCTTGATTGAGCGCGGTCGTAATGTCACTGTACTCGAGCCTGGCCCATCCTTAGGTGCGGAGCTGTCCATTGTGCGCCGCTGGCGTGTGCTGGATAACCTGCGCGACCATCATGTCCCGATGCTGACCCACTGCGTGATCAATTCGATTGATAAAGACCACGTGCACTACCAAGATAAAGACGGTGTGGCACATAGCATTGCAGCCAACTCTGTTGTGCTTGCGGTCGGCGCCAGTCCAGACCACAGCCTAGCTGACAATCTGAACGCTCTCGGTTTTAGCACGCAGACCATTGGTGACTGCGATAACGTAGGTTACATCGAAGGCGCTTTAAGCAGCGGCACCAAAGCGGCACTCGCTCTTTAATCCTGATTATTGAGCAACAAAAAAGGCGGCTTATATATAAGCCGCCTTTTTTTATCTCTGATATCTCATCCGTACGGATGTTGAAGCCACCTGCACCACTCGGGTGCAGGCTTATCGCTTTACTCTAAACCTGCATACTCTTTACGCACTGCAGCCTTTAAAAGCTTACCCGTTGCGCTGCGCGGTAGAGGCTGCTGAGCAAACCAAATCTGCTCAGGCAACTTATACGCAGCCAAACGCTCAGCCATAAAGGCGGTTAAGTCTTCAGCAGACAGCTCAGTACGGGTGCGTACTACCATGCCCACAGTCTCACCAAAGTTGGCGTCAGGCAGCATAAATACAGCGGCTTCTTCCACTTCTGGATGCTCACTGGCGCAGTGTTCCACTTCCACAGCAGAGATATTTTCGCCACCGCGAATAATAATATCCTTAATGCGATCCGTGATGTAGAGCATGCCATTGTCATCTAAATAGCCCACGTCACCGGTGAAGAACCAACCATCCTTCATCACTTCTTGTGTGGCTTCAGGCTTATTCCAATAGCCACTCATTAAAGCGGATGTGCGCAGCCAAATCGGCCCACTGGTGCCTGTTGGCGCAGATGCATCCGGGCTTTCACCAATAATGACGTCCACCAAAGGCAGTGGCCAACCCACCGACTCAGGGAAGGTCATAAACTGATTACCACCGTGCGCGGCACAAATGCCATTACTCTCAGTCATGCCGTAACCATTGCCCGATAAAGCCATAGGCTTACTCTCAAGCAACTTATCCAGCAAGGCCCGCGAAGCAGCGCTGCCGCCCAGTCCGAGCGCAAATAAAGTGTCGGTATCTGAACTGGCAAACCGCTCACTGTGAATCAATTGCTGCATCATGGTGGGCACACCCGCAAACTGGGTGATTTTCTCATCACGAATCGTATTGATCGCGTCATCTACGTCCCACTTATAGATAATCACCAAACGGCGACCACTGCGCAAAGCACTCATAAACTGCGAGAGCAAGCCGCTCACGTGGAACATTGGGTACGCCAATAACATCGTTGGCTGCAGACCTGAATCCAATAACGGCTGAACCCGCTCGGGCGAGGTCATATAGGCCAGTGCACCTTGGAAATCCAAAGCATACAGCGCCTGACACACTGCCTTATGGCTCGACACAACACCTTTGGCCTGACCTGTAGTCCCTGAGGTATACAAAATCAACGCTGGATCCTGCGGATCAGGCTGCGCCAACACAGCTTCTTCAGGTGCATGATTCAGCATGCTCACCCAGCTGCGATCACCGGGTCTTAAGGGTGTTTCATCGGCGACAATAATAGTAATGTCATCACTCAATTCTTTAAGCAATTCATAGCGCTGTGGATCACAAAACACTACACGTGCGCCACAGTCTTCAATGGCGTACAGCAACTCTTCTGCAGTACTCCAGCTGTTGATCGGTACTGGAATCGCACCCACCTGCACTGCTGCCATAAAAGAGATCATCCAAGCCGGACGGTTGCGCATGGCAATCGCAATACGGTCACCTTTAACGACCGCTAACTCTTGTTGCAATGCCGCGGTAATTTTATCCGCTTTAGTAAAAAACTCGTTATAGGTGTAGCTCTGCCCCTGCCATCTGACAAAAGGCTTATCGCCGTGCTCACGTCCAACCTGCAGAGCCTCGACAACATCATGCGGTGCATTGGCAAACTCAGGAATACCCTGCTCGCCTTTAATCACTGCAAAAGGTGAGGCTTGGTGAATTAACTGACCCCAAGCCGTGCGCCAACCTTGTATTTGCTCATTGATCATAACCATTCCCTTAATGTGTCTCAGCAAATAACTGCTGCGCCATTCGACCATATCGCTCACAGTGAAAATCACTGTCGCCAAATAGAACTTGCGCCACCCGTGAACGTTTGAGATAAAGACCTAAATCGTATTCGTCCGTCACGCCGATTCCACCATGCATCTGTACAGCTTCACGGCTGATCTTATGTGCCGCTTCACCGGCTTTCCACTTGGCTAAGCTGACCATCTGCTGGCGGTTTTCCACACTGCAGTTTGCATCATTTAAGGCTTCAAAACCGGCCATCACAGCGCTGCGCGCCAACTCAAGATCCACCATCATCCAGGCTGCACGGTGTTGCAGTGCTTGGAAACTACCAATCGCCGCACCAAACTGGGTACGGGTTTTCAAGTATTCAATGGTCATTTCAAACATCACCGCGGTCGCACCGAGCAACTCAGCCGCTACACACACCGCACCACAATCCAATGCACGCTCAAGCTGAGCTTGTGCATCGCCCGTGCCAATACGTGCAGCAGCAGGCAATTGCACCGCATGCAGTGACACGCGTGCGTGGTTTCTGGAATCGAGCAAGCTCATGGATTCAATTTCTAAGCCGTGTGTATCCTTAGGCACTAAAAACAATGCCGTTTCACCTGAAGACATGCGCCCCGCCACCAGCAAGGCATCTGCACCCTGCGCGTCCGGCACCCACAAATCTTCACCACCTAATACAAAGCCATCGCCTTGCTCGCTCACTTCAACATCCAAGTGCTCGGGGTGAAAGCGGTCTTTACCTTGAGTGGCCAAAGCAAAACGCTGCTGGCCTTCAATTAAAGCTGGCAAGAGTTCAGCGCGCTGCGCTTCAGTGGCAACATCATTAATTAAAGAGGCGCAGAGTACGACCGATGACAATAAAGGTGCGGGCGTCAAGTTACGGCCAAGATGCTCAAATACCGGTGCAAAACCTTGGAAACCAAACTCCAAGCCACCGTAAGCCTCTGGCAAAGCAATACCACCCCAGCCAAACTCCAGCATTTGCTGCCAAACTGCGGTGTCAAAACCTTGTGGAAGTTGTTGATCTCGTATGCGTCGTTGCTCACTGACGGGCGAGCGCGCGGCTAAAAATTCGCGTGCGCTGTCGTCCAGTTGTTGTTGTTCTTCGTTATAGACAAGACTCACATTAACCTCCTATTTTCCTTCCGGAAGTCCAAGTACGCGCTTGGAAATCACGTTCAGCTGAACCTCAGAAGTTCCACCCGCAATGGCTTGGGAGAATGCATTGAGCCAAGTATTGGTCAGTGCTAACTGTTCATCACTAAAGGCTGAACCTTCCCAGCCCAGAGCACGACGCCCCATTACATCCAGTAAAACTTCAAACTTGTTCTTTTCTTGCTCACTATGCACCAGCTTCTGAATGGATGCCATCGAGGTAATATCTTGACGGGCACGGGCCGCTTCATTTAAACGGCGCTGCGTGAGTTCAAAAGCATGCTCATCCATACGCAGCGCCATGGCGCGTTGGAACAGCGCGATATCACTGTGCTCTTGTGGTTCAGGCAGGTAATCAAACAGAGTTTCTAACAAACTGAAATGGGTCGGCAGACTGATTTCACTGAACTTAGACATGGCGCGACGCTCATGCCCGAGTAAGGCCTTGGCCAGCGCCCAACCTTCATTCATCTCACCAATGAGCTGCGACATAGGCACACGCACATCATCAAAAAAGACTTGGCAAAAGCTGGATTTACCGCTGATCAAGTCAATGGGTGTCGGCGTGACACCTGGGGATTTCATATCCAACACAATCAGGCTGATGCCTGCGTGCTTAGGCTCTTTGGGGCCGGTGCGTACTAAAGCGTACATCCAGTCGGACTGATCACCGTAAGAGGTCCAGATTTTTGTACCGTTGACTACCAGATGATCGCCATCAACCCGTGCGGCTGTTTGTAAACTGGCTAAGTCAGAACCTGCGTTAGGCTCGGAGAAGCCTTGGCACCAACGGATTTCACCACGCGCCATGGGTGGTAATAATTCACGTTTTTGGTCTTCAGTACCAAACTCCAGCAAGACTGGGCCCAGCATCCAAATACCCAAGTTGATCTGCGGTGGACGGCAACGCAGCTTACGCATTTCGGTTTCTAGCACTGTGGTTTGCTCAGCACTCAGACCACCACCACCGTACTCGACCGGCCAGCTTGGGCAAAACCAGCCTTTATCACGCATGCGTTCAAACCACAGACGTTGATCATCGTTTTTAAAATCTATTGTGCGTCCGCCCCAGACCATTTCATCGGCCGGCATCAGCCCGCGCATAGATTTTGGGCAATTCTCTTCCAGCCACTCACGTACATTGTGGCGGAACTCTTCTATGTCGTTCATAGGTTTTCCCGCTTGTTACACAAGGCTAATGAACTTTACGTTCGGTTTATTATTGTTGTCTTAATAGCTATAGCAGCGTGACGAGCACACACAATTGCTCGATAAACCTACTGTGTTTATCTACAAGCAGCAGGCTGACAACGTTCACAAACTGAGCCTGATCAAGTATAGATTCAGGCCCAGCTTGCTATGAAGGCTTACCAGTTCTGTAAGGGGGAGTAAGCAGCTGAGAAGTTCTGTGGCATTACACACTGATTCGGACTGGCCTCACAGATTTGTGCAATGGATGAAGTACCGGTTGGCGTGAGCACAACGGTGGCACTTAGCGCCATAAAGAACCCAGCGACTATAAACCCAACGGTTAATTTTTTTATTTTCATTATTTCCTCCGCTACATCCGCTTTTATAAGCTTATGCGAGGTATCAGTTGCAATCACAACGTGCCACCTCAACTCCAAGGTACTCCCGCCGATGGACCAATGCGTCATCTAAATGGACTAGTTTGAAAAATACCTCAGCAGCTCAGCATTAACGCCTTTAAAACCATACACCCAGCCCTATATTTCACAATTATCCATTGAGCCACATGCGACTTAAGTCGCAATAAATCTTGAATTTAAGGCATAAAAAAAGCCGCTTACTCAATGCGAGTAAGCGGCTTTGATGTGCGCGAAGCTTATAAACCTAAGCGACGTGCAGCCTCAGGTCCAAAGTCACCTGATTTCAGCTTACCCGTATTGAGGGTATAGGCTGATTTCTGCTCATTGACCAGGTTAAAGGCAAGGTATGAACCCGCCAGTAGATCATGGTACAGACCTACACCCGCTTGCCATGTTTGCGCTTCATAGGCATAGAAGTAGTTGATCATCGATGTGCGCCAGAGTTGGCCACGAGCATCGAAGTTCTCACCCATCAACATCAACATGCTGTCTTCATCAACATACATGCGGCGCTTGCCATATAAGTGGCGGTAGCCATCTTTGAGCTTACCTTCCAGTACCCAAACACGGTGCAGCTCATAGCGCATATGATCTGGATTCACATGACCTTTGGTCAACAGCTCATCGTATGAGATGTCTTTGTCGTGAATACCGTAGGCGTTGTAAGGCACATACATTTCTTGCTTGCCCACAATGTCCCAGTTGTAGCGCACACCGGAACCGTTAAAGACACGCACTTCATCAACAGTAATTGAGCCACCGCTGCCCGGGAACTGCATATCAAAGCCATACTCAGGTGCCTGACGTACACGACGGGTACCTGGATCATAGCGCCAGCTCTGACGTGGTTCAGCCTTGTGGTTAAAGTACTCAAGACCGGTATTGACTTCACCACGATCACGCTGTGGCAAGTTGGTTTGGTTTAAGAAATAAGCGGATGGACCTTTAGTAGGACCTTCATTACCTGGCTTTAAAAACAATGCCAAGTTCGCTGATTTGAGCTGACCATGGCTGCGGCTACCGTCAGCCAAGACATACATATTGTCAGACACCAACTCTTCACTCCACGGACGGTAAGTAAAGAATGATGAAGTCCAGAGCAGCTCTAAGCCCGTTTTCGGGAATGGGAACGCGATACCACCAGTGGTGGCATCAATACCTTCGCCATCATCCACCAGCTTGGCATTTTTGGCGTTTTTCAAGGTCACATCACAAACTGAATCCGGAAAACGGAAATCACGGTGCGATGGGTAAATCGGCATTTGGAAGGTATCAGGGTATTTAGCAAATAAAGCCAACTGCCCTTCAGACAACTTATCCTTATGCTCGGCAAGGTTCGCCGCAGTGATCACAAACAGAGGTTTTTCGCCCGCGTAAGGATCAATCGGGTGATTGCCTGTGCCTTTAAAATCAACATGATCAGGTGCACCCAACCATTTACCGCTCCACTCAGGAATGGTACCTGCAGCGTTACCTGCTTTTTCTGCGCCAACACAGGTTAAATCTTTGCCTAAGCGCTGGATTTCAGCGTCAGTGGCTGCCTGCGCTGTACCAGCAAGCAAGCCCCCTACGGCTGTGACCAGCAGCAGCCTTTTTAAAGTATGCGTATAAGACATAATGGCCTCGAAGCTATCAGAATGTGTATTTTAAGTTAATCGCAAGGTGATCACGGTCAGCCATCAGACGATTTTGATTCACACTTGCCGATGACAAGAAGTTGACCAGCGTTGCACCCACAGCAAAGTTTTGCTTGTAGGTGAAATCTGCACCCAGTGTTAAACGCTTCTCATCACGACCAAAACCTTGGGCACCCGTGCCGCTAATGTTTTGTGTCCAGATAGCTGAAGTGGTTAAGTCCCACCCTTGTACGATGCTGGGGTAATCCATATAGATACCACCACCGAATAAGGTGCTTGATTTGGTTTGACCGTCATATCTGTATTTTTTAGAGCTCGACGCATTAGGACCAGAAACATTCAAAGTATCCACACTGTGGATACGCTCATTCAGCACTTCACTCATAAAGGTGGTTTGGTGGGATAACCAGGATGGACCCAGGACATAAATTGCATTTAAGTTGGTCTGGATAATTTTACCCGTAGTGGCCCCACCGTTATCCAACACTACTGCTGCGCCTTCACGCAAACTTAAATCACCACCGACCTGCACTGCGTCAGCGATTTTGGTACTTAAGCTCATTCCCGTCAGTTTAATATCTTCAAAGTATTTAAACTTGTAAGTTCCAGCACCAACAACCCCTAAATCCTTAGCTGAGCTGTACTGGCCATTGGTACCAAAAAACATTGCGGGTGTACGGTCATGGTAACGGTAGTGGTACAAACCAATTTCGGTATTAAAGTCTGGGTTAAAGCGAACACCTAAACCCCACTGGCCTTTATTATCGGGCTTTTTAGTACCTGCATTCGTAACATAAGCATTACTATCAAAGTTGCCATTCAAGTCTGGCACGTAAAAACGCTCTGAACCTGGTCCAAAGAAATCCGAACCAAAGAAATCGCCCACAGGGTTGAGCAGTGTTTCTTCCCACTTGTACTGCCAGAAACCTGTCAAAGTGACCTGCTCGTTCAGCGCCAAGTTAAAAGACACTTGACCTGCAGGCAGGTAGGCATCTTTAGCTTCGGTACCAGGTACGTTAAATTTCGTGGCATCAACAGGTGCTTGGCCCTGACTGATATTGGGCCAGAATAAACTCTCACCCCACGCCACTAAGTGACGACC
>DATERP010000120.1:0-2710 GCA_035271385.1 Thiopseudomonas sp.
TCGGTGGTCGGTGCGGTGCTGGGGATTATTATCTTGCGTGTGCAGCGCAATAGCCTGAGCAAACCCTTACCCTTTGGTCCGTATTTGGCCTTGGCCGGCTGGATTGCCTTGCTCTGGGGCGAGCAAATCACCGCCAGTTATTGGCAGTATGCAGGGTTTTGATTTAGAGAGTTTGGATCGGTAGGGCGGGCACTTGTGCCCGCGCAGCCATGTTGCAGACCCATGCATATACATTGGTATTGCAATTTGGCGGGCATAAATGCCCGCCCTACATTCGGGTATCAGTCGATATCGTAATCATATTCGGCGAGCAGTTTTTGCAAACGGCGCTCTTCGAGTAGGTTGTCAATCGTACGGCGCTTGGTGAGGTTGGTTTTCGCAGCTTGCGCTGGTGATTCTTCCTCGATTTCTTCAGCGTCTTCGGCAATAAAATCGTCGTCTATTTCTAAGTCTTCTTTACTCATAATGTGAGCCTCGCATACGGGAGTTTCCGTTGGCGCACCTTATAACCATAAAAAGCGCTTTGGTAAAAAAGTATTTTTCAATCGGTTTGATAGATTTCTATCATTAAAGCTATTCATCCGATGTTTTGTCTTTAAATTCGCACAAATCTTCGATCCGACAACTGCCACAACGCGGCTTGCGCGCTTGGCAAACGTAGCGCCCATGCAGGATTAACCAATGGTGGGCATCGAGAATGAAATCTTTATGCACAAACTTCAGTAACTTCTTTTCCACTTCTAAAACGGTTTTACCTGGCGCAATTTTAGTGCGATTGCTCACGCGAAAAATATGCGTATCCACTGCCATCGCCACTTGCCCAAACGCAGTATTGAGCACGACGTTGGCGGTTTTGCGTCCTACGCCAGGTAAGGCTTCGAGTTCTTCGCGAGTGCTCGGCACCTGACTGTTGTGGCGTTCTATCAGCAGGCGGCAGGTTTCCAGTACGTTTTTGGTCTTGGTGGGGTACAAGCCAATCGTTTTGGTGTACTCGCATAAACCCTCGTAACCCAGCGCGTAAATTGCTTCTGGCGTATTAGCGACGGGGTAGAGTTTATCGGTGGCTTTATTGACGCCGACATCGGTGGCCTGCGCGGATAAAATCACCGCGATTAATAGCTCAAAAGGTGAGCTGTAATTGAGCTCAGTTTCAGGTTTGGGATTGTCTTCTTGAAAGCGGCGGAAAATTTCATAACGTTTAGCGGCATTCATGGGGCAAACTCAATCAGGTTAATCGTGATAAATAACGACCCATGATACAGGTTTTCAGGGTCTGCTGTTTTGCCCAGAATGCTTGTGCTGCGCTGAATCGTTTGAGTGTGTAGAGTTGATCTTGGCTGAGCCAAGTACCTGTTTTATAACAACAAAGCTTCCATCTCGCAGATCGGTCTGTAAAATAATCGGCATTCCACACTAAATAGAGAAATGTATGCAAGAGATTAACGTAGAGACTTGGCTTGAAGAGATTAAGGCAAATTGGTTGCCTTTGTTAGTTGAGCACGGCAGTCATATTTTATTTGCCCTGCTGACCTTGGGGGCTGGTTGGTGGTTGATCAACCGAGTGGTGAAGGGCTTGGTGAGTTTTCTGCATAACCGTCATGCTGATGCGATGGTGGTTGGCTTTTTAAGCTCGCTGGTCGCCGCGTTGCTGCGCATTATGTTGCTGCTCAGTGTGGCGAGCATGATTGGCATTCAAACCACTTCGTTCTTGGCGCTGATTGGTACCGCAGGTCTGGCGGTGGGTTTGGCGTTGCAGGGCAGTTTGGCTAACTTTGCTGGTGGCGTGCTGATTCTGTTTTTACGTCCATTTCGCGCTGGTGATTACATCGAAGCGCAGGGCGTGGGTGGTACCGTGGAAAGTATTTTGATTTTCCACACCTTGTTGCGCACTGCAGATAACAAAGTGATTGTGCTGCCCAATGGCTCGCTGTCTAACGGTATAGTCACCAACTTCTCACGCAAGCCTACGCGCCGTGTCGAGATTAAGGTGGGGATTGATTACACCGATGATGTGAAGCATGCGCGTAAGGTGTTATTGGAGTTGGCCGCGGCGGATGAGCGTATTTTGCAAGATCCAGCACCTGTGGTTTACCTTGCATCACTGGGTGATGATTCGGTGAACCTATCCATGCGTATGTGGACTAAAACTGCCGATTTTTGGGGCGTGACTTTCTCTTTCCATGAAGAGATGAAAGAAGCCTTTGACCGCGAAGGCATCAACTTCCCATTCCCACAGCGCACCATTCATATCAATCAGCCTGAGGCGGGTGAGTGATCTGAGCAGGCCGTTTTGTAGGTCGCGTCTTTAGACCGACAGCGGCCATCCAAGGGTATATTGGCATACCTAGGCAACACTGCAGGGGCGTTGAGCACGCCTTTGTCGGCCTAAAGGCGCGACCTACCGTAGATGTGTGTTTTGACCTTAAATAATTTTGAAGTCTGCACTGAGTTGTTCCCAGTGTGATTTTAGTTGTCGTTTATGTTCATCATTCATTGGAAGACTATGAATTGCGTCCGGCCATAAATCTCTAGCTTTTACCATGACATCATCCAAGTGCGGCTTAATAATACGCCATGGCAATCCAGCATGTTCAGCCCAAGATTCAAAGTTGGCATAAGTTGCGCTATACCAAAATTTTGATTTTCCTAAGTTAAGTGCATAGTGGCTTTCATTTTTGATATACACACGCGTTGTCACAATATCGTATGC
>DATERP010000121.1:0-2462 GCA_035271385.1 Thiopseudomonas sp.
CGTGTGCAAGCTATTCTCTCAGTCGGCGATATCGATTTCGCTACTTACCTGCGCCGCTAATCCCCTATTGTAGCTTGGCGGGCACAAGTGCCCGCCCTACGATGACTCATGCTTTTAGGTGATTGCGCAGGACTTTTGTAGATACTCTGTTTAAGCACAAGCTTTTTTGTGCTCTTCACTGAATAACTTTGATGAATCAAAAGGCATGTTTAATTTTAAGCATGCCCATATACCAGTCAGCATTTTACGCATCACTGCACACAATGCTTGCATCTTTTTCTTGCCCCTTTGAATCAGCGACTGATAAAACGCTCGTGTATTAGCGTCGTGAGTCGCTGCAGATAAAGCTGGCATAAACAGCGCTGTGCGCAAATAAGAGTTGCCTGCTTTGCTTAAACGGCCAGGTTTATTAATGCTTGTTCCTGATTGCGTTAAGCGCACATCAAGGCCGGCAAAACGGCTGACCTGTGATGATTTCAAATGCTCTGGAAGCAACTCCAGTTCGCAAATAATCATAATCGCACTATTAGTTCCGATGCCAACAGCTGCGGTTAAGTTTTCAAGTTTTTGCTTTAAATTTTCATTGCCAGCAATAATTTCTAAAGCCATATTTCGCATACGTTCAATGCGAAATTCTAAATATTCGATGCCCTCTAATTCATCATCAATCAGAGGTTGATAGGTTGAGTCTTTAGCCTGCAAGGCATGCAAATTGTTTCTAGCTTCAGTACGACGGCCGACTAACCTATTGATTTGTCTACCAATATCGCGCAGAGACAGGAGCTTAGGATCAGGCGCTGTCCATAAACGTGGCGTCATGCGCTGCGCATATTCAGCTAATAAAGCGGCATCAATACCATCTGTTTTACTGTGCGTTAGCGTCAGTTTAGCGAAGTGATTAAAGCTATTTGGGTTGATCACTGAGACGTTTAAACCGCTGTTAAAAAGCACCACAGCAAGGTTTAAATAATAGATTCCAGTGGCCTCCATAACGACACAGGCTGGATCTAACTTAAGCAATTGGGCAGCAAGTTTCTCATGGTCTTTTGGTGTTTGCAGGTAGCTTTTTACAGCGCCATTTTTATCGTTTTTACGAATCACGACTTCGAACGCTGTTGCACCAATATCAATGCCAACAAAACTACTCATACCTTTAATCCTCGAAGCTAATCAGTGATAATACTTACCGGTTCCCCGACCTCGCACTTTTTGCCTCTCAACCTTGTATATGCGAAGTCTCTTTTTGAGCTTCTGGATACTCTTCGAGATCAGCAAAGAGGCGGGGAGCCACTCTACATACGAGGTCAGTAAACTGCCTCTAGGTCGGTACGGCTTCCCCAGTAAATTGCTCTTATCTTAACGAATAATCGTCACTGACTAACATACAAGGTCGGTCTTTAGGCCGACATGGGCGCTGCAAGCGCCCTAAACACGCACTACAAACCACTACAAACGGCACCAGCCTGATAGCTTTGTCGGCCTAAAGACCGACCTACACAAAGCAGCGCATGATCACCTTCGATATCACACTATTCAACCGGCACATTGAGCTTTTTCTGATGATAGAGCAAATCGACCAAATCACCCTGCGGCACGTAACCATCAACGGTTTGGCGCAGCAACTGACGAATCAACACACAATCACCACTGTTAGCCGCCGCCACCAATTCCTGCAACACCCCTTCCAACTCAGCCCAAGGCAAGAAGTCTTCATCGGCGCGCATGATCATGCTGTGCTCGGTAGGTGAGACGTTATCGCCAATCAGCAGTTCTTCATAAAGCTTTTCACCCGGACGTAAGCCGCTAAACTCAATGGCAATCTCACCGCTGGGATTGGTCTCACTGCGTACGGTTAAGCCGGTGAGATTAATCATCTTCTCCGCCAACTCAACAATTTTCACTGGCTCGCCCATATCCAAGACAAACACATCACCACCCTGCCCCATAGCACCGGCTTGAATCACCAACTGCGAAGCTTCAGGAATGGTCATAAAATAACGCGTCATCTTCGGGTGGGTCACTGTCACTGGGCCACCACTTTTAATTTGCCCACGGAACAATGGAATCACCGAGCCCGACGAACCCAGCACATTACCAAAGCGCACCATAGTAAAGCGCGTATTATTCTCAAACTGCTGAGTATTCTCAGCGTCTCTAAACAAACCCGAGGTCGCTTCTTTACTTAACGCCTGCAACACCATCTCAGCTAAACGCTTGGTACTGCCCATAATATTGGTCGGGCGCACGGCTTTATCAGTGGAAATCAGCACAAAATGCTCAACCCCAGCGGCAATGGCGGCCTGCGCGGTATTCAGCGTACCAATCACATTATTCAGAATACCTTCAGCGGTATTGTGCTCAACCATCGGCACATGCTTATAGGCCGCAGCGTGGTAGACGGTATCGACATTCCAGCTCTGCATCACTTCACGCAAACGCTTCAGATTACGAATCGAACCCAA
>DATERP010000122.1:0-5615 GCA_035271385.1 Thiopseudomonas sp.
CAGTTTGGTATAACGCTCAACCATACCGCCGACTTGTTCGCTTTGATCCGGGTGGACCAAGAACACTATTTCGTAATGACGCATAGATGCTCCTTACGGGTTGTAGCCTGCCGCACCATGCGGTCAGACAAGGAGTTGATAAAATTCTGCAGAGCAACCACATGGGTAGTATGCGCAATGCAAGAGGCGAATTATAAAGAAGCATCTGCCCCTAAGCAAGGTGCGACTGCTAAAAGGACAGATTAACTGCTAAATTCTTTATTTACCCAGAGTGCGCTGGCGCTGTGCTTCAAACAAACACACACCGGTGGCCACCGAAACGTTCAGGCTGCTCACGGTACCTTGCATAGGCAAATTAACTAAATAATCACAGTGTTCACGGGTTAATCGGCGCATACCTGTGCCTTCTGCGCCCATCACCACGATCAGCGGACCGGTCATATCTTGCTGATAGAGGGTTTGCTCAGCATCACCAGCTGTACCCACCACCCATAGACCTTTTTGACGTAATTTTTCCAGCGCCCGCGCCAAGTTGGTGACAGCCACTAAAGGAACAACCTCAGCAGCACCGCAGGCGACTTTACGTACAGTGGCATTTAAAGTGGCTGATTTATCTTTCGGGATAATCACCGCATGCACACCGGCCGCATCTGCAGTACGTAACACCGCACCGAGGTTATGCGGATCAGTGACACCATCGAGCACCAGCAACAACGGCGGCACTTCTAGGCGATCCAGCAACTCCTCAAGCATTTGCTCACCCCAGATCTGGCTGGGGCTGACTTTAGCGACCACTCCTTGGTGCACACCATCAATCTGCTCATCCATTTCCTTACGGGTAATGGTGTTGCTTTGCACGCGCGCTTCATCAGCCAGCTGGCGTAAGACTTGGATGCGCGGATCATCACTGCGACCATCCGCTAAAATCAGCTGTTTAACGCGCTTAGGGTGATGACGCAATAAAGCCTCTACCGCGTGAACACCATAAACGTTTTCTAAATCACTCATAGTGTCCCGCCTTAACTGATTTACTGACGACTTTACGCTTGCTGCTTTTTGGCTTGGCTTTTGTCACTCCAGCATCAGCAGTTTTCTTGGCCGCTGGAGCTTTAGTTGCAGGGCCTTTTTTACCCGCCGTTTTACTTTTATTTGGTGCAGATACAGGGCGCTTCTCAGTACTAGCATCAACTTGACTCATTTCAAAGTCAATTTTGCGCTCATCCAAATCAACGCGCGCCACAATCACTTCCACAGTATCGCCAAGACGGAAACTGCGACCGCTGCGCTCACCGCTTAAACGGTGGTGCAAGGCATCAAAGTGGTAATAGTCACCTGGTAACGCGGTAACGTGCACTAAACCTTCAACGTAGATATCAGTGAGTTCAACAAACAAGCCAAAGCCCGTCACTGAAGTCACTACACCTTCAAAAGTGTCGCCCACGCGATCGAGCATAAATTCGCACTTGAGCCAGGTCACCACATCACGCGTGGCTTCATCAGCACGACGCTCAGTCAAGGACACTTCCACACCGATTTCTTCCAGGCGTGGCATTTCATAGGGATAAATCTGCGCTTTAGGCAAGCTGCGCGCACCTACGCGCTGCACGTGTTCAGTCTTCTGACGTGAACGAATCACATGGCGCACCGCGCGGTGATTGAGCAAGTCAGCGTAACGACGAATCGGTGAAGTAAAGTGCGTATAGGCTTCGTAGTTCAGACCAAAGTGGCCGTTATTGTCGGGGCTATACACCGCCTGACTTAACGAGCGCAGCATCACGGTTTGAATCAACTGGAAATCAGCACGCTCACGCACGCTTTCTAATAAGGCTAAATAGTCTTTAGGCGTTGGATCGCCTTTACCGCGATTGAGGGTTAAGCCCAACTCGGTTAAGAAGCCGCGCACTTTCTCTAACTTTTCTGCTGGCGGACCATCGTGCACACGGTATAAACCGGGCAACTCATGATCAGTTAAGAAGCTAGCCATGGCCACGTTGGCACACAGCATGCACTCTTCAATCAACTTATGCGCATCGTTACGCTCGGTCGGTAAAATTTCCGCAATTTTACGATCTTCACCAAACACTATGTGCGTTTCACGGGTTTCAAAGTCAATCGCACCACGCACATGACGCTGCTTCTGCAGGGCCTTGTAAACTGCGTACAACTCTTTAACGTGCGGAGCAACGGCGGCATATTCAGCCAGCAACTGCTTGCCTTCATTACTGCGTGGGCGCTCCAGCATGGCACTGACACTGTCATAGGTTAAACGTGCATGTGATTGAATCACTGCCTCGTAAAACTGATAACCAATCATTTTACCGGTATGCGCTAAAGCAATTTCACACACCATCGCTAAGCGATCAACATGCGGATTGAGTGAGCATAAGCCGTTGGATAATTCCTCTGGCAGCATTGGAATCACGCGCTCAGGGAAATACACCGAGTTACCGCGCAAAGCCGCTTCTTGGTCGAGGGCCGAGTCAACTTTCACATAGTGTGATACGTCAGCAATGGCCACATATAAGCGCCAGCCGCCAGAGACTAAGTCACCACCAGTGCGTGGCTCGCAATACACCGCGTCATCAAAGTCACGGGCATCGGCACCATCAATAGTGACAAACGGCAGATGGCGTAAATCAACGCGACGCTCTTTGTCTTTTTCTTCCACTTCGGCTTTAAAGCGCTTGGCTTCTTTAATCACCGCATCGGGCCAGACGTGGGGAATATCGTAGTTGCGCAGTGCAACCTCAATTTCCATACCCGGCGCCATATATTCGCCCAGCACTTCAACAATATTACCTTGCGCTTGGAAACGCGCAGTTGGCCAGTGCGTAATTGCCACTTCGACCAGCTGCCCTACCTGCGCGCCTGCGGCACGACCGGGACTGATCAAGACTTCTTGCTGCATTTTCTTGTTGTCGGGCAGCACAAAACCAATGCCGTTTTCTTCGTTATAACGGCCCACAATAGATTCGTGCGCGCGCTCAGCTACTTCAGCAATCGCACCTTCACGGCGACCACGCTTATCAAAGCCCACCACGCGAGCGAGTGCACGGTCACCATCAAAGACTAAGCGCATCTGTGTGGGGCTTAAAAACAAATCATCGCCACCATCATCAGGGATTAAAAACCCAAAACCATCGCGGTGACCACTGACGCGCCCCACCACTAAGTCGAGCTTATCCACCGGCGCATAGGCACCACGACGCGTATAAACCACTTGGGCATCACGCTCCATCGCACGCAAACGGCGACGTAAGGCTTCAAGATCGTCTTCAGACGTTAAACCAAACTCTGCAGCTAACTGCTCACGTGCGGCTGGAGCACCACGCTCGGCCAAGTGATGTAAAATCAGTTCTCGGCTAGGAATGGGGTTGTCGTATTTTTCCGCTTCACGCGCGGCCTCAGGGTCGAGGGATTGCCAATCGGCTGTCAAATTAAATTCACCTTACTCTACAAAATTAGAAGGTGACGCAAATAATTGTTCACATCACCATATTACGTGGCTAATTTAACAGATTTTTTAGCTCACGGGGGTTTACAAGTTCTTTTTTCGGCCGTATAGTTCGCGACCACAACGTAACGTAATGCACGTTGTACCACGGAAAGACATGTCATGTGTTGTTTTCGATGCCCAGGTGGTGGAATTGGTAGACACGCTAGCTTCAGGTGCTAGTGCTCGCAAGGGCGTGGAAGTTCGAGTCTTCTTCTGGGCACCAATTAAAGCAATATACAAACCTGTGTATGTTGCATCTAAAACCCGCTTTTAAGCGGGTTTTTTATTGCCTGCGAAAAAGTTCACGCCAGGCACCCGCCACCCTCTTCAGCGAGAACAACCAAGCGCATGCTTAATGCGCTGGCATCAGAAAGCTTTCTCCAAATAACCTGCGCGACCATCTGCTTCCAAATAACCTGCGCAACCATCTGCCAACTCCAGCCATCAATAAGCGACAGATCGCCGATGGATTCACATCAATGCGCGCTGAACAATCTGCGCAATCATTAAGGCTGCAGTCACCGATGCGGCTAACCACAAAGCCACACCCGCTTGATATTTACCGCTGCGCGTGGATTCTAATTTCGTTAAAAACACCACAAAACTGATCACAAACAATACCGGGGTATAGGGCATGATAAAAGGCAGCACATCAGAGTTGACGATACGCGCAACGTAGCTGGGCACTGAAGCCAGGGAAAACACCACACCGGAAATAATCGCGACCTGCAACATAGTGATAAAAGGCTGCGAGAGACGCGCATCATTTTTATTGGCACTGCGTTTTAATAACCAGCCCCCCACACCCACCAAATACGCCACAGTGGCGCTGGCCAAAACCAGTGATTGCACTGAAATAGTTAACATACGCATCCTTTAATCAATAATAAGGGCAGGACTGATGCTGCATCAGTCCTGCTGTAGAAGATCAAATTTACTGATAAAACTGCGGCATAGTATAGCGTGTGAGGTCAGCACAGTCGCTAAGGTCGTAGTGACTTATTACTCATACCAGCCACTTAAAGCCTGCCAAATTAAACGCAGCGCCAACAGCGTCAGTAAAATATTAAATATTTGCGCAAAGCGCTGATCTGAAGTTTTGTTGAGGACTTTTAGGCCCAGCTTAGTGCCCAACACCCCAGCCAAAATCATCGCAAACGCCAAGCCCAACCACTCAGAAAACACAAAACCCGCCACACTGTAAACCAGCACCTTGGGTGCATGCTGCAAGGTCATCGCTGCAGCGAAGGTTGCCACAGTGGCTTGGCGTTGCCCTTGTTGCTGCTGCTTAATAAACGCCGCCACCAAAGGTCCTGTCGCGCCGACAAAGTGGCTGAGTAAAGTGGTCAGGGTGGCCGCACTAAAAGTACCCAGCGCACGCGTTGCAAACTGCGGCACGGGCGGCCCCCAGCAGAGGATTAAAATAAAGCTGGCGATACTCAACTGCAACACCCAGGGCGCCAACTCAACCAGCAACACACTGGCTAACAACGCACCGAGCACCACGCCGGGAATAAACCAATACAGCGATGGCCAGTGAATATGCTTAGCTGTAAACACTGCACGATTAGCATTGGAACCCAACTGCACTAA
The DNA here is from genome assembly GCA_035271385.1 of Thiopseudomonas sp. Taxonomy (GTDB): domain Bacteria; phylum Pseudomonadota; class Gammaproteobacteria; order Pseudomonadales; family Pseudomonadaceae; genus Denitrificimonas. Next base: position 5,090 of record DATERP010000122.1, read on the forward strand.
ACCGTGCAAAGGAATCACCGCTGCAGCCGGCAACAACATGCTCAGCACCGCCAGCAACAATACCCCACCCCCAATGCCCAGTGCTGCGGTCATGGCTGAGGTTAAGCACGCAGTAGCAATTAACGTTAGCGCTGCCCAGAGTGGCAGATCAGCAGGTAGTAACCATATGAGTAACTCTTGCATCTGCGCTCCTCGGTTTGACACAGCCTAGTGTGCCAAACACCCTATTGAGTAATTAGCTGTTTTCATCACGAAAGGCTTTATCCGCCTGCGCAAAACGTGTGGTCATAGCCTGCGTTGGACCTTGACCTAAGATACTCACCAAATAAATGGCGGCAGTAGCAAAAGCAAAGCCTGGATTGACATCCTCACCGCCCTAAAGAGACGGTGATTCCTACAGCTAGACGGCCATGCCCGACCGCGAGAATGTTCTTTGCCGCATTAACATCGCGGTTGCAGTGCGTGACACCACACGCACTGCAAGTCCATTCTCTTATTCCAAGCCCTGCGATACCTTTCGGCCTCG
>DATERP010000123.1:0-36068 GCA_035271385.1 Thiopseudomonas sp.
GACAGAGTGGCCTGCTCACTTGCTACGCCATCACGCAAACTTTGCTCCGCCTGCTCAAAGGTCAACTCACCCTGCGCATCCACTAATACAGTGTAAGGAATGTCCTCACCGATACTTAAAGGTTCAGCAAAGGCACAGCTATTAGCCCCCCACAGAAACACCAGTGTTATTAAGGTGAATAAGGCCTTTAACACGGTCATCAGCGGCTGGTTCACCAAATAATTAAGCCATGGACGCGACACACTCTTATAGACACTCAACCGCATCATGAAGGCCTTCTCTTGCTTTAGAATATATAGGTGGTGATATCTCTAGACTGTAGTGGCATAGTGAATTTGGTCACCTAATTAGAGGTGCTATTATGCACTAGGAAGTAATTAGGTGACCCTATGAAAACCAGACCAAAACGTAATTTTAGCCCCGAGTTCAGACTCGAAGGCCCGCAGGCAGATCCGGCACTGGCCAGCGCACACGGCATCGAGACACTGTTCATACTCCGCGAAGGTGAGGAGTTGCGTGAAGTGTCGGTCATGGATGGCCGGCTGCAGCAATAAAATGCAGCTTTCAGTAGCCCGTGCAAAGGCTTATACTAGGAGATAAGTATCAGGCAATATTCGGCCCTTGCCCATGATTCGACCCAAATCTTCGGGCATTTCTTGTCAACAGATCAGCTTAGATCGACCTGTTTTACTCAAAGCAAGTACGCTACCAATAGCCAAAAGCCTCCTTCCATCATGAGCGCCTCGCAATGACCAAAAACTGGCAAACCCCGGCATTGTTGGCGCTTACCCTGGTAGCTCTACCCAGTGGCTTGATTGCGCATGGCTTAGATAACCCGACGCTGGCAGCACAGTTGTGGAACTTCAGCGCGCTGGCAGTGGCGGCGGTACTGATACTCGAAATTATGCAGCGCCTGATTCGCCGTGAGGTGGGCGTTGACCTGATCGCCCTGCTGTCGATTACCGGTGCCATCTTGCTCGGTGAGGCACTGGTGGCGGCCGTCATTGCGGTGATGCTGACCAGTGGTCGCACCCTGGAGTTTTTCACCGAGCAACGTGCCGAGCGCGAACTGAAAAAGCTGATTGACCGGGCACCACGAATTGCATCACGCATGCTTGATGGCCAGTTGCAGCAGATCCCAATCGAGGAAGTAAAAGCCGGCGACCATCTGTTGGTGCGCATGGGTGAAGTGTTGCCGGTTGACGGTGTGCTGCTCTCGCCCACAGCTACTCTCGATGAGTCGGCCCTTACCGGTGAGCCTTTGCCGGTCTCCCTGCAGGCCGGAGCGAGTATCCGCAGCGGCGGCGTGAATGTCGGCGCGCCCCTTGAGCTACAGGCCAGCCAGTCCGCCGCAAAAAGCACTTACGCCGGCATTGTTAGCATGGCGCAAGCGGCCAGTCAGTCCCGTGCGCCTTTTTCCCGTATGGCCGACCGTTATGCCCTAGCGCTGATCCCGTTAACTCTGTTGGTCGCCGGGTTAGCCTGGCTGTTCAGCGGTGATCCAATTAGGGCGCTGGCGGTGTTGGTGGTTGCGACGCCTTGCCCGCTGATTCTGGCGGTGCCGATCGCCATCATGTCGGGCATCTCGCGTTGTGCTAAGCGTGGCATTCTGGTCAAAGATGGCGCCACGCTGGAAGCCCTAGCCGAGGCGCAAGTGCTGTTCCTCGACAAAACCGGCACGCTCACCACCGGCCATGCCACGGTGCAATCCGTGGAGAGCAGCGGCGTGCATACCAAGGAGCAACTGCTGCATCTGGCGGCCTCGCTGGCCCAAGCCTCGCCCCATCCAATTTCCGCTGCAATTGTCGAGGCTGCCAGCAGTAACACAAGCCCCCTAAGCACGCCTGAGCAAGTGGTCGAGGTACCCGGCGCAGGACTGTCTGGAATGGTCGACGGCCATCGCGTAACGCTCGGTGCACATCACTTTGTTAATGCCAGCCAACCTACTCAGGCTTGGGATGATGGCATGCTTAGGCTCATGGATTATCAGGACTCCAGCGGCAGTTTTATTGGGGTGGATAGCGTGATGGCCGGCGCTGTGTTGTTCGCAGACCCGCTGCGCATCGAGGCGCCCAATGCCTTGCGGCGTCTACGTCAGGCCGGTATCCGTAAAATCATAATGCTCACTGGCGACCGCGCAGAAACCGCACAGATGATCGGTTTAGCCGCCGGGGTCGATGAAGTTCATGCCAAACTTGATCCTGCAGCCAAGGTCGCTGCCGTACAACTAGGCCGGCAAAACGGCAAAACGCTGATGGTCGGTGATGGCATCAATGATGCCCCTGCACTGGCCGCCGCTGACGTAGGTATCGCGCTGGGGGCCAGTGGCGCAACGGCCTCCTCGGAAGCCGCCGGAGTAGTGCTATTGGTCGATCGTTTGGACCGGGTCGCAGAGGCCATGCAAATTGCCAGTCGCTCACGCCTGATAGCCCGGCAAGGCGTGCTCGTCGGCATGGGCCTTTCGCTGCTGGCCATGTTCGCTGCGGCACTGGGTTATCTACCGCCGCTGGCTGGTGCGATTCTTCAGGAAGGGATCGACATAGCGGTGATTTTCAATGCCTTGCGGGCACTGGGTGCGGGCTTCAATGCGAACGCTGCGATCAAGCTGCAAGGCGGCCAGGTGGACGAACTCAAGCGTGAGCATGCTGATCTAGCCGAGCTGCTGGAATCTGTAAACAACATGGCCAATGAATTCTCGACTCTGCCTATGGCGCAAGCCCAGAAGAAATTACAGCGTTTATTGACGATGCTCGAGACCAAGCTAATTCCTCATGAGCAGGCTGACGAGAGCGAGCTCTATCCGTTACTGGCACGGCATCTCAAGGGGGAAGACCCAATGGCTGCACTGAGCCATACCCACCGAGAAATCTTTCGTTTGGTCAAACTGCTGGGCCGCATGAGCAGCGATTTTTCCGCTGATGGCGCAGCGTTGAGCCAAGATGAAATACGCCAGACATTGCTGCGCTTAGATACCGTACTGGAACTTCACTTTCAGTTGGAAAATGAGCTATTCCACAACCTCGACAATCGCTGAGCGTCCGCACCAGAACCACTTCACAATCGGCGAAAACGCACGCTATCTCGCAATGCTTTATCAGTTCGCTGCGCGCAAGAATTGTCTCCATGCGTTTGCGGTGTGCTGAAGTATCAGTCAGCTTGGTGTATTCCCTGCAGCGCTGACCTTAACAGTCGGGTCTCAGCTTGGTCTCAATCTGGTCTCAAACATAAAAACCAGCTTTTGCGACCAATAAGGGGAAAGATCAAAATGGCCCGCCCTACAGGATTTGAACCTATGACCTCACCCTTAGGAGGGGTGCGCTCTATCCAGCTGAGCTAAGGGCGGCTGTGTTGCAGCGACTTTAAAAGTCGATTCACAACCCATGCATAATACATGTGTTTTGAACGGAGCAAATCATACCTAGCTCAATTAATATTGTCATGCACAAGCTATTATTTCTTCTCCCACCCTAAAGCTGGCATCATATATAGCTTTCCCATGCGCTTCATCTAACTGCTATTGTGCATTACTGCACTGCTCGACTTAAGGTCTGTCATGTCTTTATCACTGAGTTTAGTTTCTGATCCTTATATTTTAATGCTGCTGGTGGCTGCGGCCTTTATTGCTGGTTTTATTGATGCGATCGCTGGTGGTGGTGGTTTGCTGACTATCCCAGCGTTACTGATGGCCGGTTTGCCGCCGCACTTAGTGCTGGGCACCAATAAGCTCTGCGCCACCTTTGGCTCAGCGACAGCCAGTTGGGCGTTTTATCGCAAAGGATTATTTAAACCGCAACAATGGCGTCGAGGCTTACTGGCGACAGGCATTGGGGCCATATTAGGTGCACTGTTAGCGCAACAGTTACCTTCTGCTTGGCTCAATCAAATGCTGCCTATAGTGGTCTTTGCCTGTGCTGCGTATTTATTATTTGGCCCTGCGCCTAAAGACCATCAGCACAGTTCAGTTGAAATCAAAACCACCCGCCAAATCCCGCAAGGCTTAACCTTAGGCTTTTACGATGGGGTGGCCGGCCCAGGCACCGGTGCCTTTTGGACGGTCAGTACCTTAATGCTCTATCCTTTGGACTTATTACGCGCCAGCGGCGTGGCTCGCTCGATGAATTTTGTCAGTAATGGTGCGGCGCTGGCTATGTTTATTATCAGCGGCAATGTGGCGTGGGCGATTGGTTTAGGCATGGGCGCGGCACTGATGCTGGGTGCCGCGGTTGGTGCGCGCGTAGCTATTGGTGGTGGCAATCGCCTAATCCGCCCAGTCTTTATTATGGTGGTGATGGCGCTAGCGGCACGTCTAGCTTGGCAGCACTGGTTCGGGGCGGCCTAAGCGTTGCGCTACATACAACTCAATTAGATAACGTGCAATTGAGTTACGCGCCGGTAAACGTGGCAAGTCGTAAATGCTAAACCACTGTGCATCTTCGATTTCATCAGGCTGCGGCACAATTTCACCACCAGCATATTCAGCATGATAGCCAAGCATCAGTGAGTGTGGAAACGGCCAGTTTTGACTGGTGATATAACGAACATTCTTAATCTCTACACTGACTTCTTCACGCACTTCACGATGCACGCAATGCTCGACAGTTTCATTGGGCTCAACATAGCCAGCTAAAGCACTGTACATGCCCTCGACAAAACGCGGTGAACGCCCCAGTAAAATCTCATCACCACGCGTCACCACCACAATCATACTGGGCGATAAACGCGGATACTCCTGCACACGACAAGGCTCGCACTGCATCATGCGATGGCCTTGCGCTTGTTGCATGGGCTGACCGCAGCTGCCACAAAAACGATGCTGGCGCGCCCAAGTGCCGATCTGGCTGGCAAATGCCAGGATGCGAAACAATGACAACTGCCCTTCCAGCATAAAATCACGCATGCCTTGCCAGTGCATATTAGGCAACTCAAGTGGCTCTGCCAGCTCAAACACAAACACAGCTTCACCATTGAGATGGCCAATGCCTTGCTCGGCAATAATCTGCTCAGCACATTGCTCACGCAACCATTCACGCGGCAACAATAACCCCTGCACACCACCTAAAAAACGCATACGACAATGGGCAACAGCTAAGCCACCTTGCGTGCTGATATCCGGCATACCTTGCTGCCAAGGTGTCGTAGTGTGTTGTGTATTCATTTTCGTGACCTGCATGGCTTAACACTCTGAGCAGCATCGTACTCTGAGTGCTGAATGTGATCTATGCGCTAAAATGGCTAGAGGTGCTAGTGAATCAATCTTTAAACTCAGGCGTTTGTTTGCTCATCTGTGCCGCCATCGCAACGCGTAAATCCTCAGATTGCAGCATGGCAGCATTCCAAGTGGCAATATAATTCAGGCCATCAGCCACGCTGTGATCGCGCATATAACGAATCATTTCTTTACTGCCTTGCACTGCAATAGGGGACTTTTGAGCAATGCTTTGGGCTATCGCAAATACACCTGCCAGCAAGGCCTCTTGATCAGCATAAACACGATTGACCAAACCAATGCTGCGCGCTTCGTCCGCCGCCACTGTACGCCCGGTATAGGCCAGCTCGCGCATAATGCCATCACCAATAATATGCGGTAAACGCTGCAAGGTACCGACATCTGCCGTCATGCCAAGATCAATTTCTTTAATGGCAAATTGTGCGTCTTGGCTGCAATAGCGCATATCGCATGCACTGATTAAATCAATCGCGCCACCCAGGCAATAGCCTTGAATGGCCGCTAAAACTGGTTTTGAACAGGCATCCACTGCATTAAACGACGACTGCAATTCTTCAATTCTACGTTTGAGGGTGCGGGCATTACGGCCCACTTCTTTAGCAAGCTGGGCACCCACTTGCGCCAGCAACATCAAGTCGATACCAGAAGAGAAGTGCTGACCAGCACCCGAGAGCACCACAACCCGCACCTGCGCAGTATCTTCAATCCAGGCAAAAATCTCACGGATTTCTGCCCAAAAGTCTGCGTTCATCGCATTGATTTTTTCTGGTCGATTGATTTGCACATGGGCAATCCCATCACTAAGTTCAACTTTAAATGCTTGGTATTGCTTTATCATGCATTAACCTACTCAAGTGTTTACCAGGTGAGTTCAACGCCACTGGCTTTTTTTATTTTCTCGAGAAACTTCTGATGCGCTTCCAATTCCTGCGCATTAGCAGCTAGCACAGGTAACGCACCACGATCTGCAGCTATGCGCCGAATTGGCGTCACACTCACATAGCCGCCACCTTCATCCCCACCATCACCGGCCAGAGACAAATTGGTTTGGCCACCGGTCATGGCCAAATACACTTCGGCCAGAATCTCGGCATCCAGTAATGCGCCGTGCAATTCACGTCCGGAGTTATCCACGCCATAACGCTTACACAGTGCATCCAGGCTGTTACGCTGCCCCGGATGACGCTCACGTGCCATCACCAAGGTATCTAAAATAGTACAATGCTGACTGATATCAGAGCGTTCTGTTTGTCCAAGCAAGGCAAATTCGTGATTGATATAACCAATATCAAAGGGCGCGTTATGAATAATTAACTCAGCACCTTTAATAAAATCAAAAAACTCATCGGCAATATCTTTAAAGCGCGGCTTATCTTTTAGAAACTCATCGGTAATACCGTGAATCGCCAATGCGCCTTCTTCACTGGAGCGGTCAGGCTGTAAGTACACATGATAATGGCGACCCGTCGGTGTACGCCCATCCAACTCCAAGCAACCGATTTCAATAATGCGGTTACCTTCGTTAATATTGATACCCGTTGTTTCGGTATCGAGCACCACATATCTCATGCCAAGACCTCTTCAACACCACGATTGGCCAATTGGTCGGCGCGCTCATTCCCCGGGTGCCCGGTATGACCACGCACCCACTGCCACTCAATGTCATGGCGCTGCACTTGCTCATCCAGTTGCTGCCATAAATCGACATTTTTAACCGGCTGTTTAGCTGCAGTTTTCCAGCCACGTTTTTTCCAATTGGGCATCCAGTCTTGAATACCCTGCATGACATATTTGGAATCCGTGACTAAGCGCACAGCACAAGATTTTTTCAATTCGGCTAAACCACGAATAGCTGCAGTCAACTCCATACGGTTATTGGTGGTTTCACGCTCACCACCACACAACTCCAGCTCTTTACCTTTATAAACCAACAACGCTCCCCAACCACCAGGTCCTGGATTACCTTTGCAGGCGCCATCGGTAAAAATATCAACTTGATCTGTCATGTTCTTCGCTATGCTTAATATGTTTCGAATGAGATGCGCGCGCAGCGACCACGCTGGGGCGTAATTTTTGCACGCTTAACTTTACTGAATGTGACTGTGGGTGCATACCATGCACCATTTTACGGGCAACCAACATATAACAGCTACCCATAGGTAAATTTTTGCGCTGAGCATAACGCTCAAAACTCTCTAATTTAGAATGCATTAGGCTGGAGTTTAACAATGGGCGGTACGCGGTAAAACTGCGCTTTTCTAAACGAAAACCTAAAACACCCAGCCAATCGGTAATGCGCGCAGGCGCTAAACAATGCGCATGCTTCCACACGCTGCCAGTGCAATGACGATACAGCCCAAACAAACTCCACGCCTGCACACCAACAATAATTAAGTGCCCGCCCGGTCGTATGCAGTGTGCCGCTTCGCGTAATAAATCATGCGGGGACACAGCAAAGTCTAAGCTGTGCTGCAATACCACCGCATCCACCGCATCCGCAGCGATCGGCCATTTATGCTCAGCACAATGCACATCAACATCCAATTGCAGGTCGCCTAAGCTGATGTGCCGACGAATCTTTGGCGCGGTGACTATGGGCATCGGCGGATTATAGTACACAATATAACTGCCAAAATGCCGTGTCAGCTGTGCGGCCAAGAATTCACGCTCCATGCGTTCTAGCTGCTGCCCACGCTCAGTTAAAAACCAACGCGCCAAAGGCTCGGCTAACGACTTACGAGGACGCGATAAAAAGTCTGAAAAGCGTTGAAAAGTCATTCGCTGCTACCCGCTGCATAAATTACTAGAGCAAAACCCAGCATATGAACATGCTAAGCTTGCTGCATCTGTTATTGAGGATATGTCATGCTAACTTTTACTGCACTGCCTGCATTTAATGATAACTACATCTGGCTGATTCAAGACACTCAACGTCAACTCTGTGCTGCAGTTGACCCCGGTGACGCCCAACCTGTACTGAACTGGTTGGCTGATCATCCACAGTGGCAGCTGACCGATATTCTAATCACCCACCACCACCATGACCATGTCGGCGGCGTTAGCGCTTTAAAAGAAGCCACCCAGGCTAAAGTGACCGGCCCTGCTCGTGAAACCATTCCCAGTTTAGATATAGCGGTCGATGAAGGTACCCGCATTGAGCTGCTTGGACATACCGTACAGGTTTTTTCAGTACCCGGACACACTTTAGGCCACGTAGCTTATTTTTGTAATAACAGTGTCAACCAGCCGTGGTTACTCAGTGGTGATACTTTGTTTGCTGGGGGCTGTGGCCGCATGTTTGAAGGTCATCCCGAGCAAATGTATGCTTCATTATCACGCTTAGCAGCGCTGCCTGATAACACCTTGGTGTATTGCACCCATGAATACACTTTAAGCAATTTACTCTTTGCACAAGCGGTGGAACCGAGCAACCAAGATATCCAGCAGCGCATCGATACAGTGCGGCAGTTGCGCGCAGAGCAGCAGATTACTTTGCCCAGTCATATCGCGCTAGAGAAGCGCACCAACCCATTCTTACGCTGCGCAGAACCCTCGGTAATCCAAGCTGCAGAAGAAAAATCACAAGCAAAAATCGCACAAAACTATGAAGTTTTTGCCACGCTCCGGTCATGGAAAGATACATTTTAATCGGCTCTATGAAGGGAATCGGCTTGACCCACACCGCTTCCCTTCCTAAAATCGCGCAAACTTTTTAAAAAGCACTTTTTTTAATGTCGGATTCAGCCAGCCCAAACCAATCTATTTTCAGTTCGATTCGCCACGTTATTTCCCTCAGCGCGGCCTTGTTTATCGCCACGCTCACCAGCGGTTGCCTCTCTTACCAAAACACTACACAGCCTGCTTCAGCAACCACTGCGCCAAGCTATCAGCGCGCTCCTGTAGTGCAAGAACCTCGTTACAAGCCCAGCATTATGTATGAAGCGACTGGCGAGGAAGATACTGATATCTGGCAACGCGTGCGTCAAGGGTTCCAGTTGCAATCATTGTCAGACAACAACCCGCGCGTTGATCACCAACGCCTATGGTTTGCCAGCCGCAGCAAATCCATTGAAATTATTTCCGAGCGCAGCAGCCCTTATATGTATTACATCGTAGAGAGCCTGGCGGCACGTAACATGCCTCTTGAACTGGCACTGCTGCCGATGATTGAAAGTGGCTACAACCCACTGGCCTATTCAACTTCACATGCATCAGGTCTGTGGCAGTTTATCCCATCCACTGGGCGTCATTTTAAGCTCACTCAATCGCACTGGTACGATGGCCGACGCGATATTATGGCCTCCACTCAGGCCGCACTGGACTATCTTGAATACTTACATCGCATGTTTGATAACGATTGGTTGCTGGCATTGGCAGCCTACAACGCTGGCGAAGGCACCGTTGGCAGAGCGATTCAACGCAATATAGAGCGCAACTTACCCACGGATTACTGGAACTTAAATTTACCAGACGAAACCCAAGCCTACGTCCCTAAGCTGTTAGCTGTGGCACAACTGATTAACGCGCCTGACGCTTACGGCCTTGCTTTAGCACCGATTGCTAATGAGCCCTACTTCACTCAAGTTGCCCTCAAGCAACAAATGAATATCAGCCGCTTAGCACAACTGGCTCGAGTGCAAGAAGACGAGCTTGTGCAATTAAACCCTGCCTATAAGCAAGGGATCGTGATGGGCGGCCCTAAGCATTTACTGGTACCGCTGGATAACGCACAGCGACTTAAAGAAAAGTTAGCCAGCATCAAACCCTCAGACCATATGCAGTGGCAACAATATACCGTGCGCAGTGGTGACAATTTATCTGTAATTGCCAACCGCTATCAGGTGCCTCTAGCCTTGATTAAAGACATTAACAAACTACCTAGCAACAGCCTACGCATTGGCCAAGTGCTCAATATTCCACAAGGCCGCGCAGCGCTAGCCAGTATGACTGCCACACCTGCGCAAGCTACAGCAGTTCAACGTACTTATAAAGTGCGCCGTGGTGACACTCTATCCCATATTGCTGCACGCCAAAAAGTCTCGGTTAAAAACATTAAACGCTGGAACAAACTGTCATCTAATGCGCTTAAAGTGGGGCAAAACCTAACCTTAATGGCCAGCAATACCACTAGTGCATCAGCCAACAACTCTAAGAACATTCGCTATAAAGTGCGCCCTGGCGATTCGCTTTCAGTGATTGCACAGCGCCATAAAGTGTCTCTTAAACAGCTTAAAAACTGGAACCCAAGAGTCAGCACTGCCTTAAAACCTGGACAAACTTTATCGCTGTACCTCTAAAATCCAATCTGGAGCATGGAGCAGCTCCAGCAGTCACCACTCAACCTAAGTGTATACTGACGCACAACGTAGAAATCGAGTAAACTGCGCGTTCGATGCTCCGTAGTTGGTTATTTAAGGGTTGATGGTGTTTATGCGCGTATTTTTGTTTCTGATCAGCCTTGTTACTTTTAACCTGCCAGCCTTGGCTAGCGTGGTTAAAAGTCATGGTTACGCGCAATTTGAAACGCTCAAGTACGACGCCAACTTCACCCACTTTGACTGGGTCAATCCTAGCGCCCCCAAAGGCGGCACCGTACGCCTGATGGCTTTTGGCACCTTCGATACGCTCAATCCCTACACCTTAAAAGGCACCAGCCCAATCGGTACCGCTGACTTTATGAGCTATGGCGTTAGCGAACTCAACGAACCCTTGATGGTGGGCAGTGGTAACTATGACCCCTCCGGCGATGAGCCCGCCAGCGCCTACGGCTTAATTGCCGAAAGTGTGCAGTACAACGACAGCCGCAGTTGGGTGGTATTTAACCTGCGCAAAGAAGCGCGTTTTCATGATGGCACGCCTATCACTGCTAAAGACGTAGCATTCTCCTATCGCACTTTGCTCAAGCAAGGCCATCCGCAATACCGTACTTATCTGCAAGAAGTAAAGCGCGTTGATATCCTCAACCACCACCGTATTCGCTTTGTATTTAAGCGCGCTGGCAATCCACTGCTGATTTTACGCATGGGTGATCTACCTGTATTGCCAGAGCACTACTGGCGCGATAAAGACTTTAGCAAAACAACTTTTGAGCCACCCTTGGGCAGCGGCCCGTATAAGATCACTGCAATCAAACCCGGTCGTAGCCTAGAGTTTGAGCGCGTTAAAGACTGGTGGGGGAAAGACTTGGCGGTCAATCGTGGTAAGTACAACTTTGATAAAGTCATAGTGGATTTTTACCGCGATAAACACGTGGCTTTTGAGGCCTTTAAAGTCGGCAGCTTTGATTTTTATATTGAGCACCAAGCTAAAAACTGGGCGAATAATTACCGTTTTCCAGATATTGCTAAAGGTAAGGTGATTCGCGCAGAAATCCCGCATCAAATTCCTACGCAGACACAAGCGCTGTTTATCAATACACGGCGTGCGCAGTTTCAGGATGTGGCCACCCGTGAAGCATTGACCCTGTTATTTGATTTTGAATGGGCCAATCGCACTTTATTTAATAACGCTTATCAGCGCGCCAACAGCTATTACCCCAACAGCGATTTCTCTGCTCGCGACCTACCCAGTGGCGCAGAAGGCTTACTCTTAGCAAAATGGCGTGAGCAATTGCCCTTGGCATTGTTTTTACAGCCCTTTAATTTAGAGCAAACTCAAGGCCGAGGCATTCCGCGTGAAACCCTGCGTAAAGCGTTAGGCTTATTGGCTCAAGCGGGCTGGCGCAGTAGCGCTAAAGGTTTACGCAACCGTTTGGGACAACAATTGGAACTGGAAATCCTCTTGGTGAACCCAAGTCTCGAACGAATTCTGCAAGCTTATGTCAATACCCTCAATGAAGTGGGGATTGCTGCACGCATGCGCACCGTTGATCGCGCACAGTATAAGCAGCGCTTAGATAACTTTGATTTTGATTTAACTTTGCTGACCTTGCCGCAAACGCTCAGCCCAGGCCTTGAGCAATGGCAATATTTTCACTCCTCACAAGCCATGATCAAGGGCAGTAAAAATTATGCAGGAGTCAGCAGTCCAGTGATTGATGATTTACTTGAAAAGCTCCTCAGTGCAAAAACCTATCGTGCACAGCGTCAAGCCGCGCGCGCGCTGGACCGAGCACTGCTGTGGAACTATTACAGCATTCCAAACTGGTATATTAGCCACCATCGAATTGCGTATCAGAACCGTTTTGAATTTGTGCGCACGCCACCCTACACTTTAGGCTTACGTGCTTGGTGGCTCAAACCTTCGGAGATTAAATAATGTTGACTGGGCTGCGTCGCAGTTGCGTATCACTGTTTCTCATGGCTTGGTGTACTGGCGTTTTCGCACAGCCGCAACATGCCATGACTTTGTATGATGAAGCGCCAAAATATGCCAGCGACTTCACCCACTTTGACTACACCAACCCCGAGGCACCTAAGGGCGGCATTTTGCGCTTGGCCGGCTTGAATGGCTTTGACAGCCTCAACCCTTTTATTCCTAAAGGTAACGTCGCTGATCAAGTTGGCTTGCTGTACGACACCCTCACCTACCATTCCGCCGATGAGCCTTTTACTGAATACGGTTTGCTGGCTGAGCGCATTGAAAAAGCGGCAGACCACAGCTTTGTGCGTTTTTATCTCAACCCCAAAGCGCGCTTTAACGATGGCGAATCGGTGACAGCAGAGGACGTGTTCTTTACTTTTAACACCCTCATTGAACAAGGCCACCCGCTCTATCGTCACTATTATGCGGATGTAAAAGATGTGGTGATTGAAGGTCCATTGCAAGTACGTTTTGATTTTAAACACAGTGAAAACCGTGAATTACCGCTGATTCTGGGCCAGTTACAAATCCTGCCCAAACATTGGTGGGCCGAGCGTGATTTTACCAAGACCAGTCTAGAAGCTCCTTTAGGCAGCGGACCCTATCGCTTAGTCAAAGTGGATGCCGGCCGCAGCTTGCGCTATGAGCGCGTGGCGGATTGGTGGGGGCAAGATTTACCGGTATCGCGCGGCCTCTATAACTTCGATAAAATCCATATTGATTATTACCGTGATATGTCTGTGGCGTTAGAAGCCTTTAAAGCCGGCCAGTTTGATTTTAATCTAGAGTACTCAGCTAAAGACTGGGCCACAGGTTACAACTCGCCTGCGCTACGCAGCGGTAAAATCATTAAAAAAGAGATCAAAAACCACAATCCAGTGGGCATGCAAGGCTTTACCTTTAACCTGCGCCGCAAGATGTTCCAAGATGTGCGCGTGCGTGAAGCGATTGCCCTGTTGTTTGATTTTGAATGGACCAATAAGCAGCTTTTTTACAGCTCATATATCCGCACTGATAGCTTCTTTGCTAACTCGGAACTGGCAGCCCATGGTTTGCCGTCCGAGGCTGAATTGGCGCTCTTAGAGCCGCTACGTGGCTCAATCCCTGACACAGTCTTTACTCAAGCGTTTAACAACCCAGTCAGTGATGGCAGCGGTATTATTCGTGAACGCCGTTTACAAGCATGGCGTTTACTGCAGGACGCAGGCTATACGATTGAGAACGATCGCATGGTCAATGCGCAAGGTGAGCCGCTGGCTTTTGAGTTTATTATTGCTCAGGCCAATCTGGAGCGCGTGCTGCTGCCCTTTAAGCGCAATCTGGCAGAGTTGGGTATTGAGTTGACCATTCGCCGCACTGACGTGTCGCAATATATCAACCGTATGCGTTCGCGTGATTTTGATATGACCTCGAGCATTTGGTCGCAATCCAATTCACCAGGTAACGAGCAACGCGATTTCTGGCACTCCAGTAGCGTGGATAATCCCGGCAGCCGTAACTTTATTGGCCTGCAAGACCCAGCCATCGACAGCTTAGTTGAAGGTTTAATTAATGCGCCAAGCCGTGACAGCTTGATTACCCATGCGCGCGCCTTAGATCGCGTCTTGTTGGCTGGCCATTATGTGATTCCCAACTACTATATTGATACATGGCGCACAGCGTATTGGCAGCATTTAGCTCAGCCTGAAATTGCGCCACTCTATGATTATGGCCTGATGACCTGGTGGTACAACACCGCTGTCGCCAGTCCCTCTGCTGTAACGGATAAATAAGTATGCTGGCCTATATTTTTCGGCGTTTGCTGCTGATTATTCCCACCTTGTTGGGGATTCTCGTAGTGAACTTTATTATTATTCAAGCGGCGCCTGGTGGCCCAGTGGAGCAAATGATTGCCAAACTGGAAGGCTTTGATGCGGCAGCGGGTGGCGCAACGGGGCGTATCTCCGGCGGTGGCTCGGAAGTTTCCAGCAACTCATCGGCCAACTACCGTGGCGCGCAAGGTTTAGACCCTGAATTGGTACTGGAAATCGAGAAAATGTACGGCTTTGATAAGCCAGCCATTGAGCGCTTCTGGATTATGCTCAAAAACTATGCGCTCTTTGATTTTGGTAATAGCTTTTTCCGTGATGCCAAGGTGACTGATTTAATTATCGAAAAAATGCCAGTTTCTATCTCGCTTGGGCTCTGGAGTACGCTGTTGATGTATATGATTTCCATACCGCTGGGGATCAGTAAAGCCGTGCGCCACGGCAGTGCCTTTGATGTATGGACCAGTTCCGCGATTATTTTAGGTTATGCGATTCCCGCGTTCCTCTTTGCGATTTTATTGGTGGTGGTATTTGCCGGTGGTAGCTATTTAAGTTGGTTCCCGTTGCGCGGCCTGACCTCGAACAACTTTGAAGAACTGAGCATGCTCGGCAAAATCGGTGACTACTTCTGGCACCTCGCTTTACCCGTGACCGCCCTAGTGATTGGTCACTTCGCGACCCTGACCTTGCTGACTAAAAACAGCTTTCTCGATGAAATCAACAAACAATACGTCACCACCGCGCGTGCCAAGGGCCTACCCGAAAACAAGGTGCTATACGGTCATGTGTTTCGTAATGCAATGTTGATTATTATCGCCGGCTTCCCCGCCGCTTTTATTGGCATGTTCTTTACCGGCTCGTTGCTGATTGAAGTGATTTTCTCACTGGATGGTTTAGGCTTGCTCAGCTTTGAAGCCGCGATCAACCGTGACTATCCCGTGGTGTTCGGCACGCTGTTTTTATTCACCTTACTTGGATTGCTGGTTAAATTGATCGGCGACATCACTTACACCTTGGTCGATCCGCGAATCGATTTCAGCAGTCGGGGGAACTGATATGACGCTTTCTCCGATTAACCAACGCCGTTTTGAGCGCTTTAAAGCACACAAGCGTGGCTGGTATTCACTCTGGTTATTCTTGGTCTTATTTGTCTTATCGCTGGGCGCTGAGTTTATCGCCAACGATAAGCCGCTAGTGGTCAGCTATGATGGCGCATTGTATTTCCCAGTACTCAAGCGCTACCCAGAAACCACCTTTGGTGGTGAGTTTCCATTACAAGCCAACTATAAAAGTCCTTATATCGAAGAGCTGATCGCAGCAAAAGATGGCTGGATGCTTTGGCCTGTGATTCCCTTTAATTACTCCAGCATCAACTACGATCTGCAAGTGCCAGCACCCGCACCGCCCTCGCTGCAAAACTGGCTAGGCACTGACGATCAAGGCCGTGATGTGTTTGCCCGGGTGATCTATGGCTTTCGTATCTCGGTGCTGTTTGCCCTGACGCTGACGCTGATCAGCTCTGTGATTGGAGTGTTTTTCGGCGCACTGCAAGGTTTTTATGGTGGCTGGGTGGACTTAATTGGTCAGCGCTTCTTGGAGGTCTGGTCGGGGCTGCCAGTGTTGTACTTACTGATTATTATGGCTAGTTTTATTCAGCCAAATTTTTGGTGGTTGCTGGGGATTATGTTGCTGTTCTCGTGGATGAGCTTGGTGGATCTGGTGCGAGCTGAGTTTTTACGTGGCCGTAACCTTGAGTATGTACGAGCCGCACGCGCGCTGGGCATGCAAAACAGTGCCATTATGTTCCGCCATATTTTGCCCAATGCGATGGTCTCCACCCTGACCTTTTTACCCTTTATTTTAACCGGGGCCATCGGCACCCTAACCGCGTTGGATTTCTTAGGCTTTGGTTTACCGGCCGGCTCACCCTCTCTTGGCGAACTGGTTGCACAAGGTAAATCTAACTTACAAGCACCTTGGTTGGGGATCAGCGCCTTTACCGTCTTAGCCTTGATGCTGAGTTTATTAGTCTTTATTGGTGAGGCTGCTCGTGATGCATTCGATCCAAGAAAATAACAGCGAACCCTTGCTCAGTATTGAAGATTTGTCGGTGGATTTTATCAGCGGCAACACAGTGCAGCATGCGGTCAAACACATCAGTTTTACCCTTAACAAAGGTGAAACTTTGGCCTTGGTTGGCGAAAGTGGCTCGGGTAAGTCAGTTACAGCGCATTCAATCTTGCGTTTATTGCCCTACCCTTTAGCCAGTCACCCCAACGGTAAGATTATGTATCAGGGTAAGGACTTGCTCAGCGCAACATCCGGATACTTGCGTACAGTGCGTGGCGACCGCATTGCGATGATCTTCCAAGAACCCATGAGTTCACTGAACCCGCTGCACAGTATCGAGAAGCAGATCAATGAGATCTTGATACTGCACAAAGGCATGAACAGCAAACAAGCCTCAGCCCGCACGCTGGAGTTACTCAAGCTGGTAGAGATTAAAAACCCAGAGCAGCGCATGAATTCATACCCGCATGAGTTATCGGGCGGGCAACGTCAGCGGGTGATGATTGCTATGGCTTTAGCCAATGAGCCTGAGTTACTGATTGCTGATGAGCCCACCACCGCACTGGATGTGACGGTGCAGCTGACTATTTTAGAGCTGCTCAAGGACTTACAAGAGCGCTTAGGCATGTCGATCTTATTGATCAGTCATGACCTCAATCTAGTACGCAGAGTGGCCCATCGTGTGTGCGTGATGCGCAGTGGAGAAATTGTCGAGCAAGCGCCTTGTGCTGAGATCTTCAGTCATCCGCAGCACCCTTATACCCAAGAATTACTCGGTGCCGAGCCCAGTGGCTTACCGGCGCCGCATACGCCCAGCGAAGTGTTGCTGGAAACGCAAGATTTACGCGTGTGGTTCCCGATTAAAAAAGGTATTTTGCAGCGCACCGTAGATCATATAAAAGCTGTGGACGGCATCAGTTTTAGCCTGCAGCGCGGGCAAACCCTCGGTGTGGTGGGTGAAAGTGGCTCAGGAAAATCCACTTTGGGTCTGGCAATTTTGCGCTTAATTCAGAGCCAAGGCCGCATTCTCTATGCTGGTCAAGCCATTGAAGGACTCTCACAAAAAGAGCTGCGCCCGCTGCGCCGTGACATTCAAGTGGTTTTTCAGGACCCATTTGGTAGCCTGAGCCCGCGAATGAGCGTCTCAGATATCATTGGCGAAGGTTTAGGCATTCACCAGATCGGTAATGCACAGGAACAAGAGCAGATTATTATCGATGTACTGCGCGAAGTGGGCTTAGATCCAGCCACGCGCCACCGTTACCCCCATGAGTTTTCTGGGGGGCAACGCCAGCGTATTTCCATTGCGCGCGCTTTGGTGCTCAAGCCTAAACTGATTGTTTTGGATGAGCCCACCTCAGCACTGGACCGTACTGTGCAGCGTCAAGTGGTAGAATTGCTGCGCAGTTTGCAGCAAAAGTACAACTTGACCTATGTGTTTATCAGCCACGACTTAGCCGTGGTGAAAGCACTCAGTCATCAGCTCTTAGTGATGCGCCAAGGCCAAGTGGTTGAGCAAGGTGCCGCAGAGGATATTTTTGCCGCACCGCAACACCAATATACACAGCAGTTGTTAGCCGCAGCTTTTATCAATGGCGCGCAACAACCGCAACAATGACTATTGACTCAAGAAGAGGAAACACCATGGGTTTTATGACCGGTAAACGCGTTTTAATCGTTGGCGTGGCCAGCAAACTGTCGATCGCTTCAGGTATCGCAGCCGCCATGCACCGTGAAGGCGCGGAGCTTGCGTTCACTTACCAAAACGACAAGCTCAAAGGCCGTGTGGAAGGCTTTGCTGAGAGCTGGGGCTCATCGGCTGACCTGTGCTTCCCTTGCGATGTCGCTAATGACGAAGAAATCGAAAACGTTTTCGCTGAACTGGCTAAAAAATGGGATGGCTTAGACTGCATCGTTCACTCGGTGGGTTTTGCTCCAGGCGACCAACTCGATGGCGACTTCACCGAAGCAACCACCCGTGAAGGTTTTAAAATTGCCCACGACATCAGTGCTTACAGCTTTATCGCTTTAGCCAAAGCCGGTCGCAGCATGATGCAAGGCCGTAACGGTAGCTTGCTGACCCTGTCTTACTTGGGTGCTGAGCGCACTATGCCTAACTACAACGTGATGGGTATGGCTAAAGCCAGCCTAGAAGCCGGTGTACGTTACTTAGCTGGCAGCTTAGGCGCTGAAGGCACGCGTGTTAACGCTGTATCAGCCGGTCCAATCCGCACCTTAGCCGCATCAGGCATTAAGAACTTCCGTAAAATGCTGGCTGCCAACGAAAAACAAACACCCTTGCGTCGCAACGTGACCATTGAGGAAGTGGGTAACGCCGGTGCATTCTTGTGCTCAGATTTAGCTTCTGGTATCAGTGGCGAAATCATGTACGTAGATGGCGGTTTCAACACCACTGCTATGGGTAATCTTGACGAAGATTAATCTTCTGCCAGATACAAAAAACCCGCTCTAGAGCGGGTTTTTTTATGGATTCAAGACTGCTTAAAAGCGCTCAATCTTTGCATCCAACTCAAGTTGCTTTTGCAATGCACTGAAATCAACCTGTCCAGCACGTGACGCTAAGATGTCTTTGTACTGCGCCAGTTCTTCTGCATTTAAAGGCGCGGGGGCATCATTTACGCCGGTCAGACGCAAGACCACATAGCGACCATCACTGAGGTTTAAACCAGCAAACTGTGCTGCATTGGCTTGCGGCTTAGGCATTTTAAAGACCCTTTGCAACACTTGCGGCTCAATACCATCTTGATCACGCATTGCCGCTTCGACTGCTTGCCAGTCCGCTTCTTGAGCTTGCGCTACTGAAGTTTTACCCTCTTGTAAGCTAGCTAATAAAGCTTCACCTTTAGTTTGCGCTTGCTCGATTGCACGTTGAGCGGTCAACTGCTGCTGAATCTGCTCACTGACTTGGGCAAACTCAATCTGCTGAGGACGCATATGCTCTTTCACCCGCAATACGATAGTGGTTTCTGGGTCCAACTCAATGGCCATACTGTTAGCGCCTTCTTCCAGCACTTCAGTGCTAAAGGCTGCCGCTAACACTTGGCGATTGGCAAATAAACCCTCATCACTACCCTCACGTCCAAACGCTTGGCTGACTTGAATGGTTAAACCCAGTTCACTGGCAGGCTGCTGTAAATCAGCTGACTCGTAAGCAAGGCCTTCAAGATCCTTGATAGTCTCAACAAAACGCTGCTCAACTTCTTGCACTTTTAAGTTCTGTGCCAGCTTATCTTTTAAGCTCTCAAAGCTTGGAATATCTGCCGCACGCACGTCCAGCAGCTTAATCACATGCCAGCCATATTCAGTGCGTACTGGTTCTGACAACTCATCTTTATTCAGCGCATACAAAACTTCTTCAAACTCAGGCTCATATACATCAGGTGCAGCAAAACCAAGATCACCACCCTGCTGCGCCGAACCCACATCATCAGACAGCTCTGTGGCCACTGCGGCAAAGTCTTCACCGGCATTGATACGCTTGAGTGCCTCATCAGCTTTTGCACGCGCCTGTTCATCGCTGACATCGCCACCCACTTCAATCAGAATATGTGCCGCACGGCGCTGTTCTGACAAGTTAGCAATTTCTGCCTGATAAAGTTCTTGTAACTGCTCATCATCTACGCTGACTTGTTCAGCTAAAGCTGATTTTTGCAGTTCAATATACTCAACGACCACTTGTTCATCAGTCATAAACTCAGCGGTATGTTGATCGTAATACGCTTGGCTATCTTCAATTGATACCGTCACCTGATTAAAATCTGGTGCGATAGTTAGCATAGAAAAATCACGCGTCTGGCGCTCTAAGCGCGCAAAGGCTTGTGCCTCTTGCTCAGTCACAAAAGCACTGCCAGCAATACCAGCACGCAATTGTCCGATACGCATTTCCTGCTCGATCATCTGACGAAACTGTAGACGGCTGTAGCCCATCTGACGAATCACCTGATCAAAGCGCGTCGCATCAAACTTACCATCCGTTTGAAACTCAGGTGCCAATAACATAAATTGATCAATCGCGGCACTGGAATAAGCAAAGTTAGAATCATCTGCGGCTTGTACTAATAGCGCACGTGCAATCAATCCTTGCAGTGCAGCTTCAGTCAACAATTTATCGTCAATCAAACTCGTATCAAAATCTTGACCGAACTGTTGGATAAGCTGTCGACGTTGATTGTTTTTTGCCTCAGCCAATGCATCAAGGGTAATTTCTTCGCCATTGACTTTAGCAGCGTTATTACTGTTACTGGTTGAGCCTAAAATGGCATCAAAACCTGTAAAAGCAAAAAGCATTACAATTAAACCAATAATTGATTTAGAGATCCAACCCGTAGAGTTGTCTCGAATATTCTGCAGCATGCATCCCCCGATGTAGCCATTTTTAATGGCTGTGCATTATGGGTCAGTCAAACAAAATAAAGGCGCACCAAATGATGCGCCTTTGCATTTACTGATACGTCCAATAAGTCTGCGACTTTCGATCAGCAAGAACCTCTTAGCACGTATCCAATGCATCAGCCCGAAGACTGATGCATTACAAGCGCTTAGATGTTGACGGCATCTTTAAGTGCTTTACCGGCTTTAAAGCCAGGAATTTTAGCTGCTGCAATTTCAATCGGGTTACCCGTCTGAGGATTGCGGCCAGTGCGTGCAGCGCGATCTTTAACAGCGAATGTACCAAAGCCAACCAATACGACTGAATCACCCTCTGCCAAAGCACCTGTGATGCTCTCGATCACAGCGTCTAGCGCACGTCCAGCAACTGCTTTAGGAATATCTGCCGAAGCAGCAACTTTATCAATTAACTCTGACTTGTTCACTCGTAAGTCCCCTTAGGTTTTCAAAAATAAATATGATTGCAAGTTTTATACAAGCAAAATAGCTCTGTTATGCAACCAAAAGACATAAGCACCTAACGCAAAGAAAGGTGCCAACAACATGTCAATCACAACTGCATTAGTGTGTTCTGAGGCTATCAGTGCCCTCAGTTTCACGCGACTCATCCTTAATCAATACGTCAGAAACGACATCAGATAAAGGCTCAGGCATGTATTGCAACGCAATTTGCAGTACTTCGTCAATCCATTTTACTGGTTTGATGTCTAAATCAGCCTTTATATTATCTGGAATTTCTTTCAAGTCACGTACATTCTCTTCTGGAATGATAACGGTTTTGATTCCGCCGCGGTGAGCAGCCAGTAATTTCTCTTTTAAACCACCAATGGCCAGCACTTGTCCGCGTAGAGTAATCTCACCGGTCATTGCCACATCGGCACGCACGGGGATCTTGGTCAATGCCGACACAAGCGCCGTACACATGCCTATACCAGCGCTAGGGCCATCTTTAGGCGTAGCCCCTTCAGGCATATGCAAATGCACGTCAGTCTTCTCATAGAAGTCTGGAGCGATGCCTAGGCGCTGTGCACGACTGCGCACCACTGTGAGGGCTGCAGTCATCGACTCCACCATCACATCACCTAAGGAGCCGGTTTTAATCAACTGACCTTTACCTGGAATCACAGCCGACTCGATCGTCAGCAAGACACCGCCGACTGAAGTCCATGCTAAACCCGTCACTTGACCAATTTGATCATCTTCTTCTGCTAAACCATAAGTGTATTTCTGCACACCTAAGTAATGTTCAAGATCATCTTTGGTAATCACGGCTTTAATATTCTTCTGCTCGGCCTGCTCTTTCACAACTTTACGGCACACTTTGGCAATTTGACGTTCTAAACCACGCACACCGGCTTCGCTGGTGTACAAGCGCACAATAGCGAGCAATGCATCTGACTCAAACTCCAACTCTGCTTCTTTTAAGCCATTGGCTTTAAGCTGCTTAGCGACTAAATATTTTTTCGCAATATTGAGTTTTTCATCTTCGGTGTAACCCGGCAAACGAATTACTTCCATACGGTCAAGTAAGGGAGCGGGAATATTCATGGAGTTGGCGGTACAGACAAACATCACATCAGATAAGTCATAATCAACTTCTAAATAGTGATCGTTAAAGTTGCTATTTTGCTCAGGATCCAACACTTCCAGCAAAGCTGAAGCCGGATCACCACGCATATCTGTGCCCATCTTATCGATTTCATCGAGCAAGAATAATGGGTTACGTACGCCAACCTTACTTAAACGCTGAATAATACGACCGGGCATTGCACCAATGTAAGTGCGACGGTGCCCACGAATTTCTGCTTCATCGCGCACACCACCCAACGCCATGCGAATGTATTTACGATTGACAGAGCGCGCAATCGACTCCGCCAATGAGGTTTTACCCACACCAGGGGGACCCACCAAACACAGAATCGGACCTTTAAGCTTTTTAACGCGTTTTTGCACCGCAAGATACTCAAGAATGCGCTCTTTAATCTCTTCCAGACCAAAGTGGTCCGCATCCAGAACTTCTTCAGCACGCGCTAAATCTGAACGCACCTTGCTTTTACTTTTCCACGGTGTGTTCAGCAACCAATCTAAATAGGTACGTACCACACTGGCTTCGGCAGACATAGGCGACATTTGCTGTAGCTTTTTCAGCTCAGCATGCGCTTTGGCCAACGCCTCTTCTGGCATACCAGCATCATCAATGCGTTTTTTCAGCGCATCAATTTCGTTATTGCCATCTTCATCTTCACCGAGCTCTTTTTGAATGGCTTTCATTTGCTCATTCAAATAGTAATCGCGCTGGCTGCGTTCCATTTGCTTTTTAACACGGCCACGAATACGTTTTTCAACAGTGAGCAATTCAAGCTCAGTATCCAAAAGACCTTGCAGCAACTCAACGCGCTCAGCAATCGGCCAGCTAGCCAGCACAGACTGCTTCTGTTCCAGCTTCAGCGTCATTTGCGCAGCGATAGAGTCGACCAAACGGCCTACATCTTCAATGTCACCTAGAGTGGCTAAAACTTCAGCAGGGACTTTCTTGCTTTGTTGGACAAAGCTCGCAAATTGCTCAAACAAGGTATGACACAGCACTTCATTTTCAGTGCTGCTGATATCTTCAGGCTGGTGCAACTTGATCTCAGCACTTAAATACTCAGCATCATCCGCTGAGACTTGTTTAATAATTTCCGCACGCTGCTCACCTTCGGCCAGTACTTTTACAGTACCGTCCGGCAGTTTGAGCAACTGCAAAATAGTTGCCACTGTACCCACTGGATGCAGCGCACTGAGCTCTGGATCATCATCAGCAGGGCTGTGCTGAGCGACCAATAGGATTTTCTTGTCACCTTGCATTGCAGCCTCAAGTGCCGCAATAGATTTCTCACGCCCTACAAACAGGGGAATAACCATATGCGGATACACAACAACATCTCGCAATGGTAATAACGGCAATTCGATGATTGTCTTCATTATTCTCTCTCACATGCGGCACGCAGGCCGTAAAAAAATTGGCTAAGCCTGTGATTAAAGATGGGGATGCTTGATAACAATTACAAGGTGGTCAGCATAAAATACAAAAGGGCCCGTAGGCCCTTCTGTTACAACACAGGTTAAATTACGCTTCAGGCACTGCTTTAGCGGCTTTAGCAGTTTTGACCGGTGCTTGCTTTGTTGCATAAATCAGTAACGGCTTCGATGTACCTTCAATCACACTTTCATCGATCACTACTTTTTCCACATCGGTTTCAGATGGGATGTCGTACATAGTATCGAGTAAAATGCCTTCAAGAATCGAACGCAAGCCGCGCGCACCGGTTTTACGCAGTAACGCACGCTTAGCAACAGCTTGTAACGCGTCTGGACGAAACTCCAGCTCAACCCCTTCCATATCAAACAACTTGCCGTACTGCTTAGTCAGCGCATTCTTTGGTTCGGTCAGAATCTGTACCAGTGCAGCCTCGTCCAACTCTTCAAGTGTGGCAATCACAGGTAAGCGACCGACAAACTCAGGAATCAAGCCAAACTTCACTAAATCATCCGGCTCAACATCACGTAACGCTTCACCGATTTTCTTTTCTTGCTCTTTGCTACGTACTTCTGC
This sequence comes from Thiopseudomonas sp., assembly GCA_035271385.1. GTDB lineage: Bacteria > Pseudomonadota > Gammaproteobacteria > Pseudomonadales > Pseudomonadaceae > Denitrificimonas. The sequence goes on from DATERP010000123.1 coordinate 24,413, forward strand.
AGCAAAACCAATCCCACCTTTAACCGAGCGGTTTTGGATGACTTTTTCTAAGCCAGAGAATGCACCACCACAAATAAACAGAATATTTTTGGTGTCCACCTGCAAAAACTCTTGCTGCGGGTGCTTACGCCCACCTTGTGGTGGAATTGAAGCCACAGTGCCTTCAATCAGCTTCAATAAAGCTTGCTGAACGCCCTCACCTGACACGTCGCGCGTGATGGATGGGTTATCAGACTTGCGGGTAATTTTATCGATCTCATCAATATAGACGATACCCATTTCAGCTTTTTCAACATCGTAGTCACATTTTTGCAGCAACTTCTGAATGATATTTTCCACATCTTCACCCACATAACCGGCTTCGGTCAGGGTGGTTGCATCAGCAATAGTGAAAGGTACATTCAGCAGACGAGCTAAGGTTTCGGCCAGCAATGTTTTACCTGAACCGGTCGGACCTATTAGCAAAATATTACTCTTGCCGAGTTCAATTTCGTCTTTCTTATCACGATTATTTAAGCGCTTGTAGTGGTTGTATACCGCTACGGCAAGCACTTTTTTCGCACGTTCTTGGCCAATCACATACTGGTCAAGAATGCCGCTGATTTCCTTGGGAGAAGGCAATTTATGGCTCGCGCTATCGGATTCAAGCTCTGCAACTTCCTCACGGATAATCTCATTACATAAATCGACGCATTCATCACAAATAAACACTGAGGGCCCAGCAATCAGCTTACGTACTTCGTGTTGGCTTTTGCCACAGAAAGAACAATACAACAACTTGCCTTTATCCTCGCCACTACTCTTATCAGTCATTCGTTCGTTCCAGTTTGGTAGGCTATGGATAGAAGATGGAGCCTTGCGTAGACTTTTTCAACCCACAGCCCCACATAAAACACATACAGCACTACTGAATATTAATTAGACCGGCATTTCACGCTTTTTTGCCACATGGTCAATCAAGCCGTATTTAACTGCTTCGTCACCGCTCATAAAGTTATCGCGGTCGGTATCTTTTGCAATCACATCCAGCGGCTGGCCGGTGTGATCTGCCAAAATATGATTCAAGCGATCACGAATGGTTAAAATTTCGCGCGCATGAATTTCAAAATCTGAAGCCTGGCCTTGGAATCCGCCTAAAGGCTGGTGAATCATCATACGTGAATGCGGTAGGCAGAAACGCTTGCCTGCAGCACCACCGGCTAACAATAAAGCACCCATGCTGGCCGCCTGGCCAATACAAGTGGTCGATACATCGGGCTTAATAAACTGCATGGTGTCGTAAATTGACATACCTGCAGTGACTGAACCGCCCGGAGAGTTGATATACAAATGAATATCTTTATCGGGGTTTTCTGCTTCTAAAAACAATAACTGCGCAACCACAAGGTTCGCCATATAGTCTTCGACAGGGCCGACCAAGAAAATAATACGCTCCTTTAACAGGCGCGAATAAATATCATAGGCGCGCTCACCGCGAGATGACTGCTCCACTACCATCGGCACTAAGCCGCCAGCAGCCTGGATATCGTGCGGGTTTTGCATAAACATAGTGTCTGACATATCTGTCGTAGCTCCTAGATTATTGGTCATTGTCATAAAGACACACAAGCCAGCACTATGGCTGGCTTGTGAATCAACAGGCGCTAAAGCCTGCTAATATTTAGCTGTCAACCAAGTGAAATCACTCAGCAGCGGCTTCTTCTGCCACTTCAGGCGCTGCTGCCGGCTTCACTGCTTCTTCGTAGCTTACAGTGCTGTCGGTGACTTTCGCTTTACCTAAAACAGTATCTACAACTTGCTCTTCAAGCACAACCGCACGAACATCTTCAAGCTGCTGTTCGTTCTTGTAGTACCACTCAATCACTTGCTGTGGCTCTTGGTAAGCAGCAGCCATTTCTTCAATGGTGCTACGTACTTGTGCGTCATCTGCTTTGATTTCAAACTGCTTAACCATTTGTGCAACGATCAAACCTAACGCTACACGACGCTTAGCTTGCTCAGTGAATAACTCAGCTGGCAACTGATCTGGCTTGATGTTGCCACCAAACTGCTGAACCGCTTGTACGCGTAGACGGTCAACTTCGCTAGAAATCAACGCGCTCGGTACTTCGATTTCGTTGGCTGCTAACAAACCATCCATCACTTGGGTTTTAACTTTAGCCTTGATGGCTTGGTTGAGCTCACGCTCCATGTTCTTTTGTACTTCAGCACGGAAACCGTCTAAGCCACCTTCAGTGTTACCAAACATAGCGAAGAAATCTTCGTTCAGCTCAGGCAATTCTGGCGCTTCAACCTTGTTTACAATGACAGTGAACTCAGCAGTCTTGCCGGCCAAATCAAGGTTTTGGTAATCTTCTGGGAAGGTTGGTGTAATCGCTTTAGTGTCGCCAGCTTTACAGCCTACCAACGCGTCTTCAAAACCAGGAATCATACGACCCGAACCCAACACCAAAGGTACGTTGTCTGCAGTACCGCCAGCGAATGCTTCGCCGTCAATGCTACCTACAAAGTTAATGGTAACTTGGTCGCCATTTTCCGCAGCACGTTCAACTTCAACAAAAGAAGTGTTCTGCTTACGTAAAATATCCAGCATGTTGTCAACATCAGTGCTCGTAACTTCTGCAAACTGACGCTCAACTTCAATACCCTCTAAACCCTGTACTTCAAACTCTGGAAATACTTCAAAAGTTGCAACGTACTCAAGACCTTGGTCTTTCTCGAACAACTTTGGCTCAATCGACGGCTGGCCGACTGGATTTAATTTCTCAGCAACCACTGCTTCATAAAAAGTTGCTTGGATCACATCACCTAACACGTCTTGACGTGCATCAGCTTCGTAACGCTGGCGAATGATGCTCATTGGCACTTTACCCGGACGGAAGCCCGATACTTTAGCGCGCTTAGCAGTTTGCTGAAGGCGTTTAGTGACTTCACTTTCAATACGCTCAGCTGGAACGCTAATGTTTAATTTGCGCTCAAGGGCGGAAGTGCTTTCTACGGAAACTTGCATGGTTATTCCTCGTTGAATAGACGTGGCCAGACATACCGACCCTAGAATCAAGGGCAGCATTCTAGAGGTCTCGAACAGAAATATCCATTCAATCCGGCAGAGAATTTATAGTTTTACAATAATCCTTCAATTGGTAGCCAAGAAAGCATGTGGGTAGAGACTCTACGCCACAGACTTGTGTTCGGCTCTGAAGTATAGGTGTTCACCCCTGCATCGCTTTGCTCAGTCCAGTGAATGCGCCCTGTCCTGGTGAGTTTAACCTGATAAGCATGGGCAGGAATTTCATCATAAAAAGCTTGGTTGATCCGTTTCGCCAGTTGTGGGCTATCAATCACAAAGCCAAGCTCAGTATTTAAATTGGCCGAACGTGGATCAAAGTTAAATGAACCAACAAAAACATGTTTTTGATCCACTGAGAATGTTTTTGCATGCAAACTTGAGCCGGAACTGCCCAAAAAACGCTTTTTACGTTTCATCTGCTTGACTTGGGTCGGATGGCGCTGCATTTCATATAAAGTAACACCGGCTTTCAGCAACGCTTTACGGCGTTTAGCATAGCCTGCATGCACAATAGCCACATCTGTGGCTGATAAAGAGTTGGTCAGCACCTTGACCTCAACCCCCTTGCGCACTAACCAAGCAAAGGCTTCAACACCTGCTGCAGTCGGTACAAAGTACGGCGAGACCAACTCAACATCAACTGTGGGGTCGCCAATAATGTCTTGAAACTGCTGAATCAATAAACCTTCTTTCTCAGCTTTACCCAGCCCCTTACGCGGATCATCACTGACCATACGCACTTTAAGCCATTCAAAGTCAATTTTGCGTTGTTCAAGCTGCGTGATAAAGGGTGACTCTCGCAAGTAGGCCACATACTTCTGCGCAGCCTCACTGCTTCGTATGTCTGTCGCTTGTTTACGCAATTCAGTCAGCGGCATAGCGTTATTTTTGCTCACCACGCGCTCCAGCGGGTAGGACGATGCACTGTGCCAATACTTATCAAAGTCCTCGGACACATCCCGTACTGCAGCGCCAGCACTGAGTATATCTAAGTCGGCAAACAGCACATCATCGGTGGCGCCAAAGTATTCATCACCTATATTGCGCCCACCGATAATGCTCAGCGAGTTATCGGCAATAAATGACTTATTATGCATCCGTCGATTGAGTCGGGAGAAATCCGTGATAAACCCCCACCAGCGTGGGCTGCGCAGCATAAAGGGATTAAATAACCGCACCTCTATATTTTCGTGGCTGTGTAATCCAAGCAAAATAGGATCATTGCCGTTGGTATTATGATCATCCAATAACAAACGGACGCGCACACCGCGATCTGCAGCTTCATGTAAGGCTTCAAACAACATAGTGCCGGTCATATCCCGGCGCCAAATATAATATTGCACATCTAGGCTACGCTGGGCATATTTGGCCAGTAGCATGCGTGCGGCAAAGGCTTCATCGGCTTCAATCAATGGAAAAATGCCACTTTGGCCTTCTCCATGCAGCTTTTCGATGGGCGCTAGCGCTTGAGCAAAGTAGGTATCGGCCACCTGCTCTTTTGAGTACGCACTGGACAACGACCGGCCTTCTAAACTGGGCAGGCTTTGGCATCCCGTCAGCAAAAAACTCAAAAGCATAGTGCCCCATATCAAGAATGTACTATTCATAACCTATCTATTCAGCCATTTCGCAGCATATTAAAAGTAAAAATTGCGCTAAATCAACATCTTGCCGGTCTTTTTCCGCAAGTTAGCACGCTTACTGTAGTCTAACGTTATTCAATATTGATCAGCAAAGCTGTTCTTCTAATTCGCTTAAAATAGAGGTCTGGCCAATGCAACATATGCCAAGCTTTAACCGAGCACTGGTCGAGAAATATGACCGCCCCGGCCCACGCTATACGTCTTACCCTACTGCTCCTCAATTTCACACTGCTTTTGCTGGCGATCATTACCGCCAAGCAGCCATGCAGAGCAATCAAGAGACCACAGCCAAACCTTTATCGATCTATATCCATATCCCGTTCTGCGAAAGTCTGTGCTACTACTGCGCTTGCAATAAAATCATTACGCAAAAAACCAGTCGTGCAGTGGAATATCTCGAGTATTTAAAACAAGAGATTCGTTTACAGGCCAGCTTATTTGATCACAAACGCCAAGTGACACAACTGCACTTGGGTGGTGGCACGCCAACCTATCTCACTCAAGCACAACTGAGCGACTTAATGAGCAGCCTGCGCGCAGCCTTTAATCTGGATGAAAGCGAACAGCGCCAGTTCTCCCTTGAAGTGGATCCGCGCACCATTACTGCAGAACACATTCAGCAATTGCATGATTTAGGCTTTAACCGCATCAGCTTTGGCATTCAAGACTTCGACCCTAAAGTGCAAGCAGCGGTCAATCGTGTGCAAAGCGATGAGCAAGTGCAGGCTCTGATGAGCGCTGCACGCGCAGCACAGTTTCGCTCCATCAGTGTGGACTTGATTTACGGTCTGCCCTTGCAAACCGTAGCCAGTTTTACCACCACGCTGGATAAGATCATTGCCCTGCGCCCAGACCGTATTGCCGCGTACAGCTATGCCCACTTGCCCAAAATGGTTCGTGCGCAACGTTTGATTAAACCTGAAGATATGCCACCACCTGAACGCAAGCTCGAATTGCTCGAATTAACAATCCGTAAGCTGTGCCAGGCTGGCTATGTTTATATTGGTATGGATCACTTTGCCCTGCCGGAAGATGAACTGGCGCAAGCGCGAGCCAATGACACCCTGCAACGTAACTTCCAAGGCTACTCAACCCACGCCGACTGCGACCTGATTGGCATGGGTGTGTCTTCGATTGGCAAGGTGGGCGACACCTACAGTCAAAACGTCAAAGAGTTATCGCAATATTATGCTTATCTAAACAAGGGCCAATTACCTTTACAGCGCGGCTATCAGCTCAATGCGGATGATCGTTTACGCCGCGATGTCATCAGTACGTTGATGTGCCACAACCGCATTGATATTGCGGCAATTGAGCAACAGCATGGGATTAACTTTAATGAATACTTTGCTGATGCCTTAGCTCAACTACAGGAGCAAGTGGAGGATGGTTTAGTCACCATCAGCGATCAAGCTATTGTGCTCTTAGATCAAGGTAACCTCATGATGCGCAGCGTGGCGATGGCCTTTGATGCTTACTTAGGCGCTAAACAGCGTGGCGAATTCTCACGCACTGTTTAATCACCTCACTCAAGTCACAGCAACGCTATCTTTGTAGTTAGCGCTGCTGTGTCAACTTGATGCCTAAGTATCAGTATCAAGATTCAGTTTATGCATAACCCGATGCGCCACAGGTGCAAATACAATCCCCAGCACCGCCACAAAGACCAATCCAGCATACATACCGTAAAAACCTACAAAGAGCTTACCTGCCACACTGCCAGGAATGGATAAAGAGCCATGCCCAGCCAATAGCAGTGCTGCATATAAAAAAGCATCATGCCAGGACATCGCTTCAAAAAACATAAAGCCCAGCATCCCTATCAGTACCGAGACACTGATAACAATAAATGCAATCAAGCCATGGTTCACTAATCGCCAAGAAAACTGCTTGAGAGTTAACAGCGGCTGATTCTTATGCTCGTACATCACCCAACTCCTGACTGGACAGTCAGCACAGACTGGCTGCGCTGAACGCTGAACACTCGATCTAAAGACTGAAAGGACACAGTTCCACTTCACCAAGAAGTTCTCTACACTGACTGATGCTGCAAGCCACTGCACAATACTAACGCAGTCGCACAACGATAAAAACATAACTCAAGGGTGCCAATTTTATGAGCAAAACAACTCAACGTATCAGCAAACTGGTCGCGGCTATCGCTTTAGCCGGTGCTGCGAGCTATTCAATGGCCGCTGCGCCCATTAAAATTGCCCTTGCCGGCCCTGTAACTGGCCCTGTTGCCCAATATGGCGATATGCAATCGATGGGCGCACTGATGGCTATTGAGCAAATCAACAAAGCCGGTGGCGTCAACGGCAGCATGCTCGAAGCCACCACCTATGATGACGCTTGCGACCCTAAGCAAGCGGTTGCTGTCGCCAACAAAATTGTGAATGACGGTATTAAGTTTGTAGTCGGCCACCTGTGTTCAGGCTCAACTCAACCTGCGGCGGATATTTACGAAGAAGAAGGGATCTTAATGATCACTGCAGCTTCTACAGCCCCTGAGTTAACTGAAAAAGGCCATGAACTGATTTTCCGCACCATTGGTCTCGACACCATGCAGGGCCCCACTGCAGGTAACTATGTGGTTGAGAAACTCAAGCCTAAGCGCGCGGCGATTTTGCATGACAAACAACAGTATGGTGAAGGTATTGCTACCGCTGTGAAGGCTGCTTTAGATGAGGCCAAGATTCCAGTGGCTTTATTTGAAGGTGTGACCGCCGGCGACAAAGACTTCTCAGCGCTGATTGCCAAGCTGAAAAAAGAGAACGTTGATTTTGTCTACTTTGGTGGCTACCACCCAGAAATGGGCATGCTGTTGCGTCAATCTGCTGAAAACAAGCTAACTGCACGCTTTATGGGTCCAGAAGGTGTCGGTAACAGTGATATCTCTGCGATTGCCGGTGATGCATCAGAAGGCATGTTAGTGACATTACCAAAAGCCTTTGATGAAGATCCAAAGAACGCGCACTTAGTAGAAGCCTTTAAAGCCAAGAAGCAAGACCCACGTGGCGCCTTTGTTTTCCCAGCTTACGCTGCAGTACAAGTGATGGCTGATGCAATGACGATGAGCAAATCACAAGACCCTGAAGTGATTGCCCAAACGCTGCGCAGCAACAGCTTTGACACCCCAACCGGTGTGCTTGAGTTTGACGATAAAGGTGACCTGAAAAACTTCAGCTTTGTTGTCTACGAATGGCACGCAGACGGTAGCAAAACAGCTCTTACAGAGTAATTTAACTGTCGCACACTTCGCCGTCTGCTCCTGAGGCGGCGAAGTGTTATATAAGCCGGATACCCTTATGAACGAAGCCTTTTTTTATTTTCTTCAGCAACTGCTGAACGGCCTAACTGTGGGCAGTACCTACGCGTTAATCGCCATTGGTTACACCATGGTTTACGGCATTATTGGCATGATCAACTTCGCCCATGGCGAGGTGTATATGATCGGCAGTTATATGACGTTTATCGCCTTAACTGGCTTAGCTATGCTGGGTTTAGAAAGCTTACCTTTAATGATTTTCGGGGCCTTTGCCCTCAGTATTATTGTCACCAGTGCCTATGGTTACAGTATTGAACGTGTCGCCTATCGCCCTTTGCGTGGCAGCAACCGTTTAATTCCCTTGATTTCTGCTATTGGTATGTCGATTTTGCTGCAAAACTTTGTGCGTATTGCTCAAGGTGCACGCGATGTCGCCATGCCCAGTTTAGTCACCGGCGGCGTCACGCTCGGTGATGAAGCCAGCTTCCATGCCAGTTTGTCCTATATGCAAATTATTATTTTTGTGACAACTTTTGTTGCGATGATTGCCCTGAGCATCTTTATTTCACGCTCACGCACGGGCCGCGCCTGCCGCGCCTGCGCTGAAGACATTAAAATGACCGGCCTGCTAGGTATCAACAGCAACGCCATTATTGGTATCACCTTTGTAATTGGTGCCATGCTGGCTGCCGTGGCCGGTGTGCTATTGAGTTTGTATTACGGTGTAGTCAATCCCTACATCGGCTTTATGGCCGGCCTGAAGGCCTTTACCGCAGCGGTTCTGGGCGGTATTGGCAGTATTCCGGGGGCGGTGCTGGGCGGCTTAGTATTAGGAGTCACTGAAGCCATGACCTCAGGTTATTTCAGCAGCCAATATAAAGATGCGGTGGCCTTCGCCTTATTGATTCTGATTCTGCTATTTCGCCCCACCGGTATTTTGGGTCGTCCAGAAGTGGAGAAAGTGTGATGCGCTTATATATTAAATCGGCCATTTTCTCTGCCATTGTGGTGTTGATACTCAGCGGCGTTTTACTGGGCGTACGCTTAACCCAAGTTGGCACCGACTTGACTTTAGTCGGTGCTGAATCTGATGTGCTGTGGAAAATCTTTGCTGCCAGTGCGTTGATCTTTCTCTACAACTTATTTCGCGACCCGATTGAGCGCATATTAGGTCTGATTCCTAAGCCTGCTCTCTCACCGGGCTTGCGCAAATTGAGTCAACGCCAGTTTGTGCAACGCTTACTCTGGTGCTTTTTGATTGCTGCAGCCTTGATTTTCCCATTCTTGGGTTCGCGCAGCCAAATTGACTTAGCCACTCTGGTGTTGATTTACGTGATGCTCGGTTTAGGCCTCAATATTGTTGTTGGCTTAGCGGGCTTACTGGACTTGGGTTATGTCGGCTTCTACGCCGTCGGTGCTTACACCTACGCCATGCTCGCGCAGTACTTCGGCATGGGGTTTTGGACCGGCCTGGTGGCTGCTGGCATCATGGCCGCCTTCTTTGGCTTTATTCTGGGCTTCCCAGTGCTGCGCTTGCGCGGTGACTATTTAGCCATTGTGACTTTAGGTTTTGGTGAAATCATTCGTATTTTACTCAATAACCTCACTGAGTGGACAGGTGGCCCGCGTGGTATCGGTAACATTCCCAAACCAACGCTATTCAACTTAGAATTCAGCAAACGGGCCAGTGAAGGCTCACAAACCTTCCATGAGTTTTTTGGCATTGCCTTTAACTCCAACCACCGCGTGATGTTTCTCTACTTGCTCGCGCTGGTCTTAGTGCTGATTACTGTATTTGTGATTAATCGCTTAATCCGCATGCCAATTGGCCGCGCTTGGGAAGCCATGCGTGAAGATGAAATCGCTTGCCGAGCACTGGGCATGAACCCGACCAACATCAAGCTCAGCGCCTTTACCATTGGCGCGACCTTTGCAGGTTTTGCCGGTAGCTTTTTTGCTGCGCGCCAAGGCTTTATCAGCCCAGAATCCTTCACCTTTATTGAGTCGGCGATTATTTTAGCTATCGTGGTCTTAGGTGGTATGGGTTCACAAATCGGCGTGATCCTCGCTGCCATTGTGATGACTGTACTGCCAGAAATGGCCCGTGAGTTTAATGAATACCGCATGCTGTTGTTTGGTTTGATGATGGTGCTGATGATGATTTGGCGTCCACAAGGCTTACTGCCCATGAAGCGTCCACATGTGGAGTTAGCACAATGAGCAAAAATATTTTAGAAGTCTCAGGCCTGATGATGCGCTTTGGTGGCTTGCTGGCGGTGAATGGCGTTAAGCTGACCATCAAAGAAGGCCAAGTGGTATCCATGATCGGTCCTAACGGTGCGGGAAAAACCACAGTGTTTAACTGTTTAACCGGCTTTTATCAGCCGACTGACGGCAAAATTGTCTTTGCCGGCGAGGAGATTCAAGGCCTACCCGGCCATAAAATTGCCCGTAAAGGCATGATTCGTACCTTCCAGCATGTACGCTTATTTAAAGAGATGACTGTGCTGGAAAACTTACTGGTTGCCCAGCATCAGCATCTCAATAACAGCTTGTTAGCCGGTTTATTTAAAACGCCCAGCTACCGTAAAGCTGAACAAGAAGCACTGGATAATGCGCTGTATTGGTTGCAAAAAGTACGCTTAGTCGAAGATGCCAACCGTGAAGCTGGCACCCTTGCCTACGGCCAGCAGCGCCGCTTAGAAATCGCCCGCTGCATGGTCACCCGCCCCTCCTTACTGATGCTGGATGAGCCGGCTGCTGGCCTGAACCCCAGTGAAACGGATGAACTCAAGCAACTGATTAAAGACTTGCGCGATAACCATGGCATCAGCGTGCTCTTGATTGAGCATGATATGAAACTGGTCATGGATATTTCTGACCATATCGTAGTGATCAACCAAGGCACTCCTTTGGCCTCAGGCACACCTGAGCAAGTGCGCAACAATCCAGCGGTGATTAAAGCCTATTTAGGGGAAGATTAAACCATGTTAGTCATGAACAATATCAACACCTATTACGGCAAGATTCAGGCGCTGCATGATGTCTCCATTCAAGTCAATCGCGGCGAAATCGTCACCCTGATTGGTGCCAACGGCGCCGGTAAAACCACGCTAATGATGACGCTCTGCGGCGACCCACAAGCGGCCAGTGGTGACATTATTTACGAAGGTCAGCATCTGCGTGGCAAAACCACCGCGCAAATTATGCGCATGGGCATGGCGATTGTACCGGAAGGCCGTCGAGTATTTTCACGCCTCACCGTGGAAGAAAACCTGGCGATGGGTGCGTTTTTCTGTGATGACAAGCATGTGCGTGAGGAGCGTCTAGACCGAGTGCTGTCACTCTTCCCTCGCTTGCATGAGCGCTTCCAGCAACGCGCTGGCACCATGAGTGGTGGCGAGCAGCAGATGCTCGCCATTGGCCGCGCCTTGATGAGTGAGCCTCGTTTGCTGCTGCTGGATGAGCCTTCACTGGGCTTAGCACCGATTATTATTCAGCAGATTTTTCAGATTTTGGAGCAGTTACGCAGCGATGGCGTCACGGTGTTCTTGGTCGAGCAAAATGCCAACCAAGCCCTTAAGCTCGCTGACCGTGGCTATGTCATGGAACATGGACGTATTGTACTGGAAGATACCGGTGCCAACTTGCTCAGTAATGAAGCCGTTCGCCAAG
>DATERP010000124.1:0-3898 GCA_035271385.1 Thiopseudomonas sp.
ATCCTCAAGTTTCCTAATATCTTAGGTGAGACTGGTATTAGCGCTGATTTTATGCCGCTGTATTTACCCGGTGGCGTATTAATCTTTGTCGCTTGCTGCGCCTACTTTATACACAACATGCAATGGCAGCAGTTTCGCTCCGCCCTAAGTGAGTCAAGCCGTATTTTATTGGGTGCGGGTTTTGTCTTGCTATTTACCATTCCCATGGTGCGCATCCTGATTAACTCAGGGGTCAATGCGGCAGACATTCCCAGTATGCCCATTACCATGGCACGTTTTGTTGCTGACAGCGTGGGTGATATTTACCCTCTGCTGGCGCCAAGTATCGGTGCGCTCGGGGCCTTTATTGCCGGTTCCAATACCGTCAGCAATATGATGTTCAGTCAGTTTCAGTTTGGTGTTGCGGAAAACCTCGGCATCTCCACCGCGTTGATTATTGCTGGTCAAGCCATTGGTGCAGCGGCAGGCAATATGATTGCCATTCATAATGTGGTTGCTGCCTCGGCCACCGTAGGCTTGCTGGGTCAAGAAGGTAACACCTTAAGAAAAACCATTTGGCCGACGCTGTACTACGTGTTCTTTACCGGTCTGATTGTGCTCTTTGCTGTGACTGTTTTCGGCGTTCGCGACCCACTGATGCCTTAACCTCTTATGCCTAGCGGGCTGGTGATATATGCTCAAGCATAGAACTCACCACCCGCTAGAGCTTCATTATTAACTCCGCCGGAATGTACCCATGAGCGATCAGTTTTATAACGCAGCGCCACAACACACTCGCATTGCTCCGCCTCGTAAACCTGCGCGCGAGTACCCTACTATTAAGCCCACACAGGTCTATTTATTTGGTACTTGCGTAGTGGATTTATTCTTCCCCGAAGCGGGTATGGATGCGATTCACCTGTTAGAGCGTGAAGGGATTAGCGTGGATTTCCCGCAAGGGCAAAGTTGCTGCGGGCAACCGGCCTACACTTCTGGTTATACCGAACAAGCCCGGGCAGTAGCGCGCTCGCAACTCAAGCTGTTTGCCAACGACTGGCCGGTGGTGGTGACCTCAGGCTCCTGCGCGGGCATGTTTCGCGAGCACTACGCTGACCTGTTTAAAGATGAGCCCGAGATGCTAGCACAAGTGCATAACCTCGCTGCGCGCACCTATGAGTTAGCTGAGTTTCTACTGCATGTCTGCAAGGTCGAGCTGAACGATCAAGGTGCGCCAACTCAAGTGGCGTTGCACACCTCCTGCTCTGCCCGTCGTGAAATGAATACCCATCTGCATGCCCGCGCCCTGCTCGGTCAACTCACACAGGTTGAGCGTGTCGAGCATGACCATGAAAGCGAATGCTGTGGCTTTGGCGGTACCTTCTCCATCCGCATGCCAGATATTTCTGGCGCCATGGTTGCGGATAAAACTCAGTCTTTACTGGCCAGTGGCGCACAGCAAGTGGTCAGTGCCGATTGCGGTTGCTTAATGAATATCAACGGTGCTTTTGAGAAACACAATATCCCCTTGCTTGGCCAGCATCTGGCCAGCTTTCTCTGGCAGCGCACCCAAGCCAAACAGGAGACGCGCGCATGAACAGTCAACGTATTCACGCCGTCGATATCACCGCACGCAAGCTCAAATCTAATGCGCACCTGTCATTAAAAGATCAGCAACTGCGCAACAATATGCGCAGCGCCATGGACTCGTTAATCAGCAAGCGCATTATCTCCATGCCCGATGAAGACGAGCGGGAAAACCTGCGTGAACTAGGTAATAAAGTGCGTGCGCGCGCCTTATCTGAGCTGCCTGATTTACTGGAGTTGCTAGAAGCCAATTTAACCAAGCAAGGCATTCAAGTGCACTGGGCCAGCAGCACCGAAGAAGCTAATGCGATTGTGTTAGAGATTGCCAAGGCGCGTAATGCCACGCAAGTGATCAAAGGTAAGTCCATGGTCAGTGAAGAAATGGCCATGAATGAGCATCTGACCGAGCACGGCATTGAAGCGCTGGAATCGGATATGGGCGAGTACATTATTCAGCTGGATAATGAAAAACCCACCCATATTATTATGCCGGCTATTCATAAAAACGCTGAGCAAGTCGGTCGCTTATTTGAGCATCGCTTAGCCCTGCCCTACACCGATGATGTGGATAGCTTGATTCAGTCGGCACGGGGTATTTTGCGCGAGAAGTTTTTCCATGCTGACATTGGTATCTCAGGCGTCAACTTTGCCGTGGCGGAAACCGGCACCTTATTGCTGGTAGAAAACGAAGGTAATGGCCGCATGTCGACCACAGTACCGCCGGTGCATATCGCGGTCACTGGTATTGAAAAGGTCGTGGCCAATTTACAAGACACAGTGCCGTTGCTGTCGTTACTCACCCGCTCGGCACTCGGCCAAGGCATTACCACTTATGTAAATATGATCTCGGCCCCGCGTCAGCCTGGCGAGTTAGATGGCCCGGAAGAAGTGCATTTAGTGCTGCTGGATAATGGCCGCAGCCAAGCCTTTGCCGATAGCGAATTGCGCCAAACCCTCAATTGCATCCGCTGCGGCGCTTGCATGAATCACTGTCCGGTGTATACGCGTATTGGTGGTCAGGCTTATGGCACTGTGTATCCTGGTCCGATCGGTAAGATTATTTCACCGCATTTATTAGGTTTAGAAAACACCCCAGATCACCCTTCGGCTTCATCACTCTGTGGTGCCTGTGGTGAAGTCTGCCCAGTTAAAATCCCCATCCCTGCGCTGCTGCGCCGCTTACGCGAAGAAAACGTTAAATCACCCGAGCAGCAGCCCCAAGTAATGGATGGCCAAGGCAGTCGTTATTCAGGCAAAGAGCGTTTACTGTGGAAAGGTTGGCAATATTTTAATAGCGTGCCATTGCTGTATAAAACCGGCACCTTTATGGCCACACGCTTTGGCGGTTTAACCCCAAAAAACCTTGGCCCATGGACACAAAACCACAGCGCACCCAAACCTGCCGCGCGTAGTTTGCACGAGTTGGCTAAAGCACATTTGGAGAAGAAATCATGAGTGCCCGCGATAAGATTTTAGCCAGTTTACGCAGCAGCTTAGCTGGCACCACGCCCATTGCTGATCCTTTTGATGCCACCTTGGTCGATCAACCATGGCGTTACACTGCCTCTGAGCGCGTCATCCGTCTAAAAGAGTTGATGACCGCAGTGCATGCGGAAGTATTACTGACCAATAGCAGCGAATGGCCGAAGTTGCTCGGTGATCTTTTAGCTGCGCGCCAGATCAACAAGCTGCTGATCGCGTCCAGTACTACGCATGGTCAAGCCTTTAGCGAACATTGCCAAGACCACAACAATCCATTGCAACTGTTGGCTTACGACCGCCCCATTGAAGAGTGGAAGCGTGAGTTGTTTGATGATGTACCGGCCAGTTTTACTGGCACGCTAGCTGGTATTGCCGCAACCGGAACGCTGGTGGTACATCCGTCCCCTGCTGAGCCGCGCTTAATGAGTTTAGTGCCGCCGCTGCATATCGCCTTACTCAATGCCAGCCAAATCTATGACAAC
This sequence comes from Thiopseudomonas sp., assembly GCA_035271385.1. Classification (GTDB taxonomy): domain Bacteria; phylum Pseudomonadota; class Gammaproteobacteria; order Pseudomonadales; family Pseudomonadaceae; genus Denitrificimonas. The sequence continues at coordinate 3,528 of DATERP010000124.1, forward strand.
CTCTACCAAGCCCAGCAAGATTGGCCCAAACCCATGCCCAGCAATTTACTACTGATTTCTGGCCCATCGAAAACCGCCGATATTGAACAAGTACTCGCTTATGGTGCACACGGCCCTAAAGACTTGATCGTGTTGATTGTGGAGGACGCATGAGTTTACCTGCCGCGTTTATAAGCGCTATTGAGCAACAGATTCCAGCTCAGCGCTGTTTTTCTGATCCGCTATCGATGCTGACCATGGGCACCGATGCCAGTTTCTATCGCCTGCTACCCAAGCTGGTGATCCGCGTGGAGTCGGAAGCGGAAGTGGTGTTTATTCTGCAACAGGCCAGTGCGCAGAACGTGCCAGTGACCTTTCGCGCGGCGGGGACC
>DATERP010000125.1:0-2163 GCA_035271385.1 Thiopseudomonas sp.
CTTAAAGCATTGTTAGAGCGCAACCCAGGCTTAAACCCTGAAGCCATTGATGATGTGATTTTTGGCTGCGCGAACCAGGCCGGTGAAGATAACCGTAACGTTGCGCGCATGTCCTTACTGCTGGCCAACTACCCCGTCAGCGTCACAGGCACCACCATTAATCGCCTCTGTGGTTCCAGTATGGATGCGATTATTATGGCCGCCCGCGCGATTAAATCCGGTGAAGCGCAAGTGATTATTGCCGGTGGTACTGAAAGCATGAGCCGAGCACCCTTTGTCATGCCGAAAGCCAGCAGTGCTTTTAGCCGTAGCGCGGCCATTCACGACACTACAATCGGCTGGCGCTTTGTCAACCCGCTGATGGCCGCAATGTATGGTGTGGACTCCATGCCAGAAACCGGTGAAAACGTTGCCCTCGATTTTAATATTAGCCGTGCAGATCAAGATGCCTTTGCTTTGCGCTCCCAGCAACGTACTGCTAAAGCACAAGCGGCAGGTATTTTTGCTGAAGAAATCGTGCCGGTAATGATTCCTCAACGTAAAGGCGCTGATCTTGTTGTGGATACTGATGAGCACCCACGTGCCAGCACCACCGCTGAAGCCTTAGCTAAACTTAAAGCCCTGGATGGCCAAGGTTCAGTCACTGCGGGGAATGCTTCAGGTGTCAACGACGGCGCTGCGGCATTGATTATTGCTTCAGAAGAAGCGGTCAAAAAATACGGTTTGCGCCCGTTAGTAAAAATTTTAGGCGGTGCGACTGCGGGTATAGAGCCACGCATTATGGGTTTTGCGCCAGCACCGGCCTGCCAAAAACTCTGCGAGCGTTTAGGTATGAGCGTTGAGCAGTTTGATGTGATTGAACTCAACGAAGCCTTTGCCTCACAAGCGCTAGCAAGTTTACGTGAACTGGGCATCGCCGATGATGCCGAGCATGTAAACCGTAACGGTGGTGCTATTGCTTTGGGTCACCCATTGGGTGCTTCTGGGGCGCGAATTACCGGTACTGCCGCACTGGAACTCAAACGTAGCGGCAAACGTTATGCTATCGCCAGCATGTGTATTGGCGTGGGCCAAGGTATTGCCATTGCTTTGGAAGCGGTAGATCACGTCTGATCGATTGACCATTGATTACGAAGCGTAAAGGATACTCTTTACGCTGACTCACCTTTCTTATGGTTTTTCGCTGGATATATCAGCCTAACCGTAGGAAAGGTTTTGTTTTTTGCACCCTTGATTGAACGCAGTGCATTGCAGCGAGGCTTATATGCTAACTATTTCCCCCTTTGATTCAGCCCTCTATCACAGACTCTTGTCCGATCAAGAGGCGGGCCGTTACCTCGGTGATCAGGCGCAGATTAGCGCTATGTTAGAGGTGGAAGCACAGTTAGCACTCGCGCAAGCCGATTGTGGATTAGTCCCCAAAGACGCAGCGCTAGCCATTGCGCAAGCTGCGACCAAAATCAAGATTGATCCTGCTACTCTAGCAGCAGATACCGGCAGCGCAGGTGTAGCTGTCCCTGCTTTAGTACAGGCATTAAAACAAAGTTTACCCAAAGAATATGCACGCTGGGTGCACTTTGGTGCGACCAGTCAGGATATTGTTGATACCGCCTTAGTGCTCAACTGCCGTGAACTGCTTAAACTCTATGAAACACGCTTAAGTCAGGTCATTGAGCAACTGCTTGAATTGGCCACAACACACCGTGACACCCTAATTGCCGGGCGCACTCGCACCCAACAAGCGGTGCCGATGAGCTTTGGTCTAAAAGTCGCGAATTGGCTAGCACCACTATTGCGCCAGCAAGCACGCTTACAAGAATTAAAACCACGCCTACTCAAACTGCAATTAGCAGGTGCAGTTGGTACTCTCTCAGCCATGCAAGATCAGGCTGTAGCTATTTCTGAGAAGCTGGCCGTACGTCTCAATTTAGCTGTGGGCCATAATTGGCATACACAGCGCGATAGCGTGGTTGAGCTGGGCAACTGGTTGGCATTAACCACCGGCTTACTCGGTAAGATGGGCCAAGACTGGCTGTTACTGGGTCAAACTGAAGTGGGTGAACTGAGCTTTAGCAATGGTGGTGGTTCGTCCACCATGCCGCAAAAATGCAACCCGGTCAGCGCTGAACTACTAGTGACTTTAGCCCGCTACAATGCTGGCCA
>DATERP010000126.1:0-9220 GCA_035271385.1 Thiopseudomonas sp.
GCGACTAAATCAGCATTCAACTGATAATTAGCGGCCGGCCCGACCGGCACTAACTGTGCCGCACCTTCGACTAAACGCAAAAAGTGACGATTACAGGGATAACCCGGATCAGCCAACAACCAATGTTTACCCGGATCCACCAGCAAGGCGCTGGCCAGCAGCAAAGCACCGGAGCCACCTAGGGTAATCATAATGCGTTCAGGATTAATATTGAGGCCGTAATGGCTGGCATAAAAACCAGCAATCGCCTCACGCAACGTAGGCAAACCGCGAGCGGCGGTGTAACGGGTTTGTCCAGAGGCTAAGGCGGCCTGTCCTGCCTGAATAATCGGCTCGGCGGTGGTGAAATCAGGCTCACCAATTTCCAAGTGAATCACATCAAAGCCAGCGGCTTGTAGCTCATTGGCACGCTGCAATAGCGCCATCACATGAAAGGGTTCAATTGCGCGACTGCGGGCGCTGTAAGTCAAAGTCATAACATCCACTATTAAAAATAACCTATGGGCAATCTCACTCTAGGGAAGCGCTGATTTATTCGGTCATTCGGTCATTGCGAGGAGCAAAGCGACGCGGCAATCTCTGGTTTTCTGATACAAAAATCAAGTAGATTATTTCACTTCGTTCGCAATGACAGCAGAACTGATGCAACAAAAAATGTATTACTTCACTGCGTTCGCAATGACATTGCTCATGATGTTCGTAATAATGCTCGCAACGACATTCGCTATGACATTTTTGATGTATTCAGCATTTCCCTAAGTATTGAGCACAGGCTGCTAAGATAATTGTTTGGGCGTGCGATACAGCCAAAATAAGACGGGGGTGCTGATGGCCAGCAAAACCACCACTGGCAATTCCATGCCGAGGATTTTTGCTAAGGTGGCAGCCCATGCGGGCAGACAAGCAAACCATAAGGCCTGTAAACGCAAATGCATCAGATGTTGCCAAGCCGCGTGTTCTTGAGAGGTATCGCGGGCGGCACCTACGGCAATCACCGCATGCTTAAAGCGCTGAAAAGGTTTGTTATTAAAAAACAACAAACTCAAGGCCACGACAAAAAACACAATCGAGGCTATTTCAGTCTGCTCGCCTAAATCATAGACCGCAGCCGGCAAAAGCCACACGGGCAACATTGCCACTGCTAACTGTAACCACCACAACATGCGTAATGTGCGGCGGGCTTCAACAGGTTTCACGACTTTAACTCAGCCTGATGCTCAAGACCGAGTAAATGCCCTAGCTTGCCGGATTTAGTCGCCAAGTAGAGTTTGTTGTAAGGGTTTTGCCCCACTTGCAGCGATACCCGTTGCGTCACATCAATACCAACCGCTTGCATGGCTTTAACTTTACGCGGGTTATTGGTCATCAATTGCAATGAGTGCACACCTAAGTGCTCAAGCATCGGCAAACAAATCGCATAGTCACGCATATCCGCAGCAAAGCCCAGTTGCTCATTAGCCTCAACAGTATCGGCACCGCCATCTTGCAAGCTGTAAGCTCGAATTTTATTCAGCAAGCCAATACCACGACCTTCTTGACGCAAATACAGCAATACGCCGCGCCCTTCAGTAGCAATCGCACGCAAGGCCGCTTCCAATTGCGCACCGCAATCGCAGCGCAGGCTAAATAAAGCATCGCCCGTTAGGCATTCAGAATGTAAGCGCCCCAGTACAGGCTTGCCATCAGCAATATCCCCCAGGGTGAGTGCCACGTGTTCTTTACCCGTCTCCTCGTCGAGGAAACCATGCATGGTAAATTCGGCAAACGGGGTTGGTAATTTTGAGGCAGCAATAAAGACGACAGACACCTGAACAACTCCTAGGCTTTTATAAGTGACACATTATAACGCTTCACCTATGTCACGAACAGGCAAACTGTGATTATGTTCGTGACGCTACAGTCAGCACATCACTCAAACAGAGCATCCAATGCTTCTTCAAGACGTGTTACGGCTATGACTTGCAAGCCTGGTAGCGTCTCACGTGGCGCATTGGCTTTGGGTACAATCGCCCGTTTAAAACCATGCTTGGCGGCTTCTTTTAAGCGTTCTTGGCCGCTGGGCACCGGACGAATCTCGCCGGACAAACCAATTTCACCAAATACCAACAGACCGTGTTCTAACGGGCGATTACGTAAACTGGAGATAATCGCTGCCATTAGTGCTAAATCCGAAGCAGTTTCCAGCACTTTAACCCCGCCCACCACGTTCAAAAACACATCCTGATCATGCGTTGGAATACCACCATGACGGTGCAAGACTGCCAGCAGCATCGCTAGACGGTTCTGATCTAAACCGACAGTGACGCGACGCGGATTACCCAGATGACTGGTATCGACCAAGGCTTGCACCTCAATCAACATCGGCCGTGAGCCCTCCCAGGTTGCCATCACCACACTGCCGGATACGGCCTCTTGTGCACGATTGAGAAAAATCGCCGAAGGGTTCGAGACTTCTTTCAGGCCGCGGTCGGTCATGCCAAACACACCCAACTCGTTAACCGCACCAAAACGGTTTTTCACCGCGCGCAGCATACGCAAACGGCCATCGGACTCACCTTCAAAGTAAAGTACGGTATCCACCATGTGCTCAAGCACACGCGGACCGGCGAGCGAGCCTTCTTTAGTCACGTGACCGACCAGAAAAATCGCCGTGCCACTTTGCTTGGCATAACGCACCAATAGCGCCGCACTTTCGCGCACTTGCGATACACCACCGGGTGCTGACTGAATCTGCTCAGTAAAAATGGTTTGGATCGAGTCAATCACCATCACCTTAGGCTTTTCACGGCGCGCCACGGTCAAAATAGTCTCGATACAGGTTTCAGTCATCACCCGCAGCTTGTCTTGCGGCAAATCCAAACGCCGCGCCCGCATCGCCACTTGTTGCTGTGATTCTTCACCGGTGACATATAAAGCTGGAATGGTCTGCGCCATATTGCACATGGTTTGCAACAGAATAGTCGACTTACCAATGCCCGGATCACCACCGAGCAACACCACCGAGCCATCGACCAAACCACCACCCAGCACCCGATCCAGCTCACTGGATTGGGTGGAAAAACGCGGAATTTCTTCAATGCTCACTTCAGCCAAAGTTTTCAGCTGCGCCTGATCCCCCGCCCAACCGGCACGCCCACTTTTCTCCGAGCTACCGGCCTCAACCAGCGTCTCGGTCAGCGTATTCCACACCCCACACTCACCACACTGCCCCGCCCACTTCGGAAAAGTCGCACCACATTCCGTACAACCATACATCCGCTTAGCCTTAGCCATGCCACACCCCTTAAGCAAACCAGCCCAATCAACCCAATCAGAACAATCTAAACCACGAAAGATACTGTCATTCTATACAGTGAAAGCACAATAGTACAAACCAGAAAACACCACCGATGCGCAACAAGCATTGCGTAGGGTCAGCGTACAAATCGAAGGCAAACAACTAGAAGAATTACGCGAACAAGGAGAGTTAGATATGAACGATTTAAGCAGTCCCGAACCCTGGCGGCTCAAAGAACAAGTACGACAGCTGTTTCTAATGTGCCATGCCCAAGCCACACGCTCAGGCACAGCACACACAGTTAGTGATTAACCAACAATTTCCAGCAACTCAACATCAAACACTAAAGTGCTGTGCGCAGGGATAGAACCCACAGCCTGACCCGCATAGGCCAACTCGCTTGGAACATACAAACGCCACTTGCTGCCACAGTTCATTAACTGCAGTGCTTCAGTCCAGCCCGCAATCACACCCGATACTGGGAATTCTGCTGGCTCACCACGATCGTAGGAACTATCAAAGACTGAACCATCAATTAAAGTACCGTGGTAGTGAGTACGCACTGTGCAATCACGCGTTGGCTTAGCGCCATCACCACTGGTCAATACTTCATACTGCAGACCTGATTCCAAAGTCGTCACGCCATCTTTCTTCGCGTTTTCTTTTAAGAAATCAATACCTGCAGAAGCGGCTGCTTTAGCTTTAATTTCAGCTTCAGCTTCCATACGCTCACGAATCACCGTGAAACTAGCGTTCAGATCTGCACCCGATACCGCACTCTCTTCGCCAGCAAAAGCTGCACGTAAACCTGCGGCAACCGCTTCAATGCTGATGCCTGGAGGTGGGTTTTGACGCAGTTGATCACCCATTTGACGACCAATACCGTAACTTACGCGAGCTTCATCAGTGCTCAGATCTAAAACAGACATGCATGCCTCCATTGGCAAATAAAAAAACCGCACAACGCGGTAGAATGAGTGTCAATAACAAGGCAGTATCCTAACAGAGCCACTGCCAAAACCCGAACGAAAAACCACACCCCATTATATTTGCGGAGCCTTAACTGATGATTCGGTCCTTGTTTGTCTTAAGCTTAATCATGTTAAGCGCTTGCCAGTCCAATCGCCTCGTCGAACTCGACTATCAGCCCGATTACAATTTTCAAAACGTACAAAGCTGGCAATGGGCGCAACCTGCTATTCAATTTGCCCCTGACAATGCAGAAAACACCAGTGATCTCGACGCTCAACGGGTTCGCAGCGCCATCAGCGAACAACTGCTGCAACAGGGGCTGCAACACAGTAGCAGTGGCGCTCCGATTCAAGTGCGCGCCTGGCTGATCAGCGAAAGCCAACAACAACGCACCGATATTCAGCAAAATGCCTATTGGGGTGGCGCTTGGGGCCCGACCATTCGCACTGACTCTTACGAAATCACCCAGCATATTCAAAAGCTACAAATTGATATTCTCGATAGCAGCAACCAACAGCTGATCTGGCGCGCCAGTGACAGCTGGTTATTACCGCAACAACGCATCAGCCCAAGCGCACGCGATGCTAAACTGCGCGAACAAGTGCAGCATATTTTGCAGCATTTCCCACCGCAGTAAATCCGCTTCCTAGGCCAAGGCAGCCACGACCGGCTGCTTATGGCAAAATACGTTTTTCAATCTGTACTTGAAGGTCAACTATGTCACCACAAGTGTATTGGTCATTACTGGCGATGGCTTTGGTTTCTGGCGCTCTAATGCCATTACAAGCGGGCATCAACGGCTTGCTCGCCAAAGAGGTCTCCAGTGTCCTCAATGCTGCGACGATTTCATTTTTAGTCGGCACCTTAGCTTTGCTGATACTGGCTTTAGTTCAGCGTGACGGCGTGAGCATTGCCACGCTGAAAGGTCTGCATTGGTGGCACTGGGCCGGTGGTTTGATGGGCGCATTCTTTGTATTTACTGCAGCCTTTGTCGCGCCGCGTATTGGTGCCCTACTCTTTATGGCCTTAGTGCTGTTAGGCCAGTTGGCCAGCGCTATTTTTCTGGATAATCAAGGTTGGGTTGGCTATAAAGCAGCGCAGATCAATCTTGGCAAAATTGCTGGGCTGCTGCTGATTTTAGGTGGCGTGTGGATGATTCGCCGCAGCTAAAGTGCCGGACTGATCACACTGTGAGTCACAACCAAATACAGCAGTTCAATGCGCACATCAGGTCAGTACCACCGACGTCTATTGCCAGCCCATACAAAAACGCCAACCGTTAGCAGCACTGAGGTTGGCGTAATACACAGACTACAGGTCTAGGCGTTAATCATCATCAAACTGATAACTGCCAGGCGCCAAGTTATCAAAGCGGGTAAATTTACCTTGGAAAGCTAAACGCACCGTGCCAATCGGGCCGTTACGTTGCTTACCAATAATCACTTCCGCCACGCCTTTGTATTCGGTTTCTGGGTGATAGACCTCATCACGGTAAACAAACATAATCACGTCCGCATCCTGCTCAATAGCTCCAGACTCACGTAAGTCAGAGTTGATTGGGCGTTTATTGGGACGTTGCTCCAGCGAGCGGTTGAGCTGTGACAGCGCCACCACTGGGCAGTTAAACTCTTTGGCTAAGGCTTTTAACGAGCGCGAAATCTCCGAAATCTCGTTGGTACGGTTTTCACCTCCACTGCCGCCCAACTGCATTAGCTGCAGGTAGTCGACCATGATTAAGCCAATATCACCGTGCTCCCGCGCCAGACGCCGGGTGCGCGCGCGCATATCCGATGGGCTGATCCCGGCGGAGTCATCAATAAAGAGTTTACGCTCTTGCAGCAAATTCACTGCCGAGGTCAGGCGCGGCCAATCATCTTCATCCAATCGCCCCGAACGCACTTTAGTTTGGTCAATGCGTCCCAAGGAAGACAACATACGCATCACCAATGATTCGGCAGGCATCTCCAGCGAGTAGACTAAAATCACTTTATCGGAACGCATCAAAGCGTTCTCCACCAAGTTCATCGCAAAAGTGGTTTTACCCATGGAGGGACGACCGGCGACAATAATTAAGTCGGCAGGCTGTAGACCACTGGTTTTTTCATCTAAATCGGTAAAGCCGGTGGAAATACCGGTAATGGCTTCATCACTGTTAAACAAAGTATCAATGGTATTGATGACATTGGTTAACAAATCATTCAAACCGACAGGGCCGCCGGTTTTCGGACGTGCTTCGGCAATTTCAAAAATCTTGCGTTCAGCTTCATCCAGAATTTCACTGCCTGTTTTACCCTGTGGGGCATAGGCGCTGTCAGCAATATCGTTACTGATACTGATCAACTGACGTAAGGTGGCACGCTCACGAATAATTTGTGCGTACGCTTTAATATTGGCCACTGAAGGCGTATTTTTTGCAAGCTCACCTAAGTAAGCCAGCCCGCCACTTTGGCTCAGCTGCCCTTCTTTATCCAACTGTTCGGATAAAGTCACCACATCAAAAGGTTCGTTGCGCTCAGCTAGACGTGCAATAGCGCGGAAAATCAAGCGGTGGTCAGGTCGATAAAAATCGCCATCCGAAACTTGGTCTAGCACGCGCTCCCAAGCGCCATTATCCAGCATTAAACCACCCAGCACCGACTGCTCCGCCTCAACTGAATGCGGCGGCATCTTTAAAGCGGCGGTTTCTAAATCATACTGCTGGGGTTGGGAGACATCTAAATCGCTCATGCACTGCACCCTGTGTTGCGAAGACTTAAAATGAATCAGGCTATTAAACAACAAAAGGCACGCATCTATACAGATAACGTGCCTTTTGTACCATCAGTTAACGCAAGTTAACCGATAGGCGATTAGCCTGCAACTACAATCAATTTGACTGTAGCTTCAACGTCAGAGTGCAAATGCACTGTAACGTCATATTCGCCAGTTTGACGAATAGTGCCATACGGCAAGCGGACTTCGCTTTTGTTTACAGTAACGCCTGAAGCAGTCAAAGCATCAGCAATATCGTGTGTACCGATAGAACCGAACAGCTTGCCTTCTTCACCTGTGTTAGCAGTGATAGTCACTTCTAACTCAGACAATTGTGCGCCACGTGCTTCTGCTTCTGCACGCTTTTCAGCAGCAGCTTTTTCAAGCTCTGCACGACGTGCTTCAAACGCAGCAATGTTTGCAGCAGTCGCTGCAGTTGCTTTGCGCTGTGGTAGTAAAAAGTTACGACCGTAACCGGACTTAACATTTACTTTGTCGCCTAGGTCGCCCAGGTTTGCGACTTTCTCTAGCAGGATGACTTCCATTTGAGTCTCACCTCTTGAATTTCAACGTTCACCGTTCGCAGAGTCGGAATCTTTTTTAGACCGTAAACCACGAAAATCAAAAACACTATCAACTATAGCTAATACCACTAAAAACGGATAAATCACTTGCGTAAACAACACCAGACCCACATACAAACCAATCAACCAAAAATTACCGGAACGGAACTTGGCGACTAATCCATGTACTAGGGCAATACCGGTAAACCACAACGGCACACTGCACAAGGGCGTTAAGATCACAGCCTGTATCCCGAGGCTTGGCGCGAACAACATACCAAACACTAGGGGGAACACTACCACCGCAGGCAGACGCAAGGCTTGAAACTCTTGCGCAAACCCACCTGGGTTATATAAAGCCGCTTGCCAATACCGAGCGATAATCACGCTCAGCACGCTTAACACTTGTAGCACTGCCGCCATCAAACCCGTTAATACCGGGACTATCAGGCTTTGTAATTGCAGCTGTTGCTCACTCGATAACTGCTCGTACAGCTCTGGAAGTACTTTTGGCATCACCGTGTTCAGCTCTAAAGCTAAACTGGTCAGAGGCTCGGCAAATGCAACACCTAACACTCCAGCAAAAACCACTCCAAGTAAAACGCTTGCGAGCAAGGCTTTACCCCAAGACCCTGTTGCTCGGATGACATAAGCCATACTTGCCGCACCCAACAACCCTAATAGGGGCCGCGGATCGTCGAAGTAAGCCCACACCATCGCAGGCAGCAACGCCCAAACAATGACACCAAGTGCATCGTTTAGACCGCGTCTTAGTAAGACTAAACTTACAGCAGCAGCGCTTAACCAAAACATCATGGGTATAGCAGATGCTACAGCCACCACAGTGATGGCTTGCATACGCCCACGCATAATATATTCAGCGAGTTTACGCATGCTTTAACTTATCCATTTATACGGTACAGCCAAAAATCAATTGTTGTGACTGTCGGTGTATGGCAGCAGAGCTAAAAAGCGCGCGCGTTTGATAGCGGTTGACAATTGGCGCTGATACTTAGCTTTAGTGCCAGTAATACGGCTCGGTACAATCTTGCCAGTTTCTGATACGTAGGCTTTCAATGTATTTAAATCTTTGTAATCGATTTCTTTTACATCTTCAGCTGTAAAACGGCAAAACTTGCGACGGCGGAAAAAACGTGCCATGACAGTGGCTCCTCAATTAGATCTAGGATTACTCATCAACATCGTTGTCATTGTCACTGTCGTCGTCACCGTCTTCTTCGGTGTCTTCAGCAGTGTCAGGACGTTCACGACGCTCACGACGCTCAGTACGGTTCTCTTCAGCCTTCAACATCTCAGACTGTTCAGTAACCGCTTCGTCACGACGAATGATCAAGTTACGCAATACAGCATCGTTGTAGCGGAAACTGTCTTCCAGTTCTGCTAAAGCTTTGCTGCTGCACTCAACGTTGAGCAAGATGTAGTGAGCTTTGTGGATATCGTTGATAGCGTAAGCTAATTGACGACGACCCCAGTCTTCTTGACGGTGTACTTGACCGCCATCTTCTTCGATCAGTTTGGTATAACGCTCAACCATACCGCCGACTTGTTCGCTTTGATCCGGGTGGACCAAGAACACTATTTCGTAATGACGCATAGATGCTCCTTACGGGTTGTAGCCTGCCGCACCATGCGGTCA
>DATERP010000127.1:0-6938 GCA_035271385.1 Thiopseudomonas sp.
TCGCGTTCTAGGGTGTTTTTTAGTGCTTCGATTAAAAACCACACGTTGCTCATGCGGTATTCGCAGGCTTTTTCACTGGAACTGTTTTGCCGAATCCAGTTTTCATAATCAATATCGACGATCATTTCTTTCAGTGCATCAATCGGTTCGTCGCTAAAGCAACGCTGGCGCAGCTTATCCATATAGTGCTTAAAGCGCGCTAAACGTTCGGTGTAGCGTGGCGCTAAATGCTCGCCTAAGCCGATTTCTGCGCAGGCTTCATACATCGAGACTTGGCGCGCAGTGGCATAGCCGCTGAGTTTTTCCAGAGTGGTTGAACCGATTTCACGTCGAGGTACATTTATCACGCGCAAGAAGGCGTTGTCATCGTCCGGATTGACCAATAAGCGAAAGTACGACATTAAGTCTTTCACTTCCTGGCGACCAAAAAAGCTGGTGCCACCGGACAAGCGATAGGGCACTTTATGCACCTGCAGCTTGAGCTCCATGATTTTGGCTTGGTAGTTACCGCGGTACAAAATGGCAAAATCACTGTACGGGCGCTGGGTGCGCATATGCTCGGTGAGAATTTCTAAGGCAATGCGTTCGGCTTCGGCGTCTTCATTGCGGCACTTAATCACGCGAATTTCATCACCATGACCCATCTCACTCCACAGCTCTTTCACGAACTCATGGGGGTTATTGGCGATCAGGGTGTTGGCACATTTTAGAATGCGGCTAGTGGAGCGGTAGTTCTGCTCCAGCATCACGATCTTTAGTGAGGGGAAGTCTTCTTTAAGCTGCATTAGGTTTTCTGGACGTGCGCCACGCCATGCATAAATCGATTGGTCATCATCACCTACCACGGTGAACTGTGCGCGTTCTTTAACCAGCAGCTTAACCAGTAAATATTGGCTGGTATTGGTGTCTTGATACTCATCCACCAGCATATAGCGAATACGGTTACGCCATTTTTCCAGCACTTCGGGGTGGTTTTGAAACAGCTTGACCGGCTGGAAAATTAAATCATCAAAATCCACTGCGTTATAGGCTTTCAGCGTGCGTTGATAATGGCTGTAGACGATGGCTGCGGTTTGTTCTTTGCCGCCGCGTGCTTCTTCTAAAGCTTGCTCGGGTAGAACTAAATCATTCTTCCATTGGCTGATGATGTTTTTAACTTCATCGGCGCCGTCATCACCGGCGTATTCTTTTTGCATAATATCGGTGAGTAAGCTTTTGACATCTGAATCATCAAAAATCGAGAAGCCGGGCTTATAACCCAGTAGGGCATGCTCACGGCGAATAATATTAAGGCCGAGGTTGTGGAAAGTGGAGACGGTTAAACCATGGCCTTCCGCACCGTGCAATAACGAGGAGACACGCTCTTTCATCTCGCGCGCCGCTTTATTGGTAAAGGTCAGCGCAACAATATAGCGGGCAGAAATACCGCATTGTTGAATTAAATAGGCGATTTTACGGGTAATCACACTGGTCTTACCTGAGCCAGCACCGGCCAGTACCAGCATTGGACCACTGATGTAATTGACGGCTTCTTGTTGGCGGGGATTAAGCTTAGACATGCATAAAACCGGAATCGTAAAAGCAACTATTCTAGCATTGAAGCACGAGTGGTGCGGATCAATAGCACGCGAGGTTAGGCGATTAGCATTGCCCTGAGTGCATTCGAGTGTCGTATGCTGCGCGCTATAAAAAAGGCGCTCATGATGAGCGCCTTAATCGTTACTTAGACTCTATTACTCGCGAACCACATGCAAGAAGTGCATATGTTGCTCGTATTGATCGAGGATATCGTCAATGACTTCATCACGAGACCAGCCCATGATGTCGTAATCCTGACCGCCTTCGAGTAGATGCACTTCAGCGCGGAAGTATTTACGCTCTTCACGCTCTTCATCTGCATCATCTTGCACCATAAAATCAGGGCGTACATAAGCTCGCGGGCGTACTTCGTAAACGAAATTCACTTCTTCGTTGTGCTGCACTTCGAACTTACAACGCTTATCGTCACTGCTTTCCACTGCAACGGTGTAGCCTTGCTTGCGCAATTCTTCGGCGACTTCTTCGAAAGCCGGCAGAATCACTTCATCAATAAAACGATTGACGTGTGAGCGACGTGGGAACATCACCATGCTGCGTAGACGGCGCTGCCAGCCGCCAGTGCTTTTGTGTTTGCGCGAGTAATGCGTAGCACTTTGATGTCTGAGCACGCGCTTGGTTGAGTCAAGGTGCAGTGCTTTGAATAAGCCCCAAATCGATATCAGTAAAATAATTGAGAAGGGCAGTGCACTGGCAATGGTGGCAGATTGTAATGCGCCTAAACCACCGGTGAGCAGTAGCGTGATGGCGACAATACCGGTTGAAGAGGCCCAGAAAACACGTTGCCATAGCGGTGTTTCTGTTTTACCGCCAGAGGCGAGCATATCGATGACTAAAGAGCCGGAGTCAGCCGAGGTGACAAAGAACAGTATCACCATACAGACAGCGACCATCGACAGCACGCTGGAGAAAGGGAAGTGTTCTAAGAACGCAAATAAGGCTAAGGAGGTATCGGCGTTGACCTGCTCCGCGAGGCTAGTAATACCCTGGTTCATGATCATATTGATGGAGGTATTACCAAACACCGTCATCCACATGAAAGTAAAGCCAGTAGGTACCAGTAGCACGCCAGTTAAAAACTCACGAATGGTACGGCCGCGCGAAACACGGGCAATAAACATACCGACAAAAGGTGACCAAGAGAGCCACCAGCCCCAATACAGCAGGGTCCAGCCACCTAACCAATCGGTTGGCTCGTAAGCAAACAGGTTAAAGGTATTGCTCACGATCTCAGATAAATAGCCACCCGTGTTTTCCACAAAGCTTTTTAACAGCAGCGCGGTTGGGCCGAGCATCAGTACCAAAACTAAGAGGATCACCGCTAAGGACAGGTTGATTTCCGATAAAATCCGAATGCCTTTATCCAACCCCGTTGCTACTGAAAGCGTGGCTAGGGCGGTAATCACTACGATCAACATCACTTGAATATTGGTGCCAACCGGCAAACCAAATAAGTAGTTAAAACCACTGTTGATTTGTAAAACACCGTAGCCCAGTGATGTGGCAATACCCAGCACGGTGCTGATGATGGCGAAAATATCAACCGCATGACCGATAGGACCGTAAATACGCTCACCAATCAATGGATACAGTGCTGAACGCAATGTCAGGGGTAAGCCATGGCGGTAAGAGAAGAAGGCGAGAATCAAGGCAACAACGGCGTAAATAGCCCAAGCATGTAGACCCCAGTGGAAAAAGGTCAGCTTCATGGCTTCACGAGCGGCTTGCACGGTATTAGGATCGCCAACCGGTGGCGCAATAAAGTGCATCACCGGCTCGGCAACACCGAAGAACATCAAGCCAATACCCATACCTGCTGAAAACAGCATGGCAAACCATGAAGTGCTTTTATAGTCAGGCTGACTGTGGTCTGGGCCGAGCTTGATGTCACCGTAACGACTGACGGCCATAAAGATAGCGGCCAGCAGAATGAGAGCAACCGCAAGGACATAGAACCAGCTAACGTTTTCTACGATCCATGCTTGCATATCGCCAAAAAAAGAGTGTGCGGTCTGTGGAAAAACACTGGCAAAGAAGACCAAAACGGCAATGAGTGCAGCAGACGTATAAAACACCGGAGGGCTTATCGTTGTGCTGCGTTTAGTGGGTGTTTCCATGGGAGCTCCTTAAGGGTGCCAAATCACATATAGCGCAATGATATCAGCTTGTATGTTTTTGTATAAAGCTTCTATGGCTCATGTCAAACTGCGCTATAAATCTAGCCTATTTTCAGCTTAAAAAAAGCCCCCAATCTTAACTGATAACGATTGGGGGCTTTTTGTCACAGGACAGCCTTTACTGGGTCTTAATCAGTACGTGACGTCAGTAACGCGGGACGTTCTTTAGTGCGCGTACGTGATTCCAGTTGCTCAAGCTGTTCAAGGCTTGGCAGGCGTTCACCTTTGCGAATAATCAACGGCTGCGGAGCACTGCGCGCTGCATTGTTCACCACTGCATCGCCAGGGCTTGCATAGCGTGAATCTTCACGACGTGGCGCATTACGCGGCTTTTTCGGCGCGCGGCGTTTGTCGGCAGTTGCTGTAGGTGTCGCGCCACGCTCTGTGCGAGCAGCAGGGCGCGCTGTGCGCGCTTGTGTACCAGCAGGTGCATTGCTATTTGGACGACGGCCACGGCCTTTGTTTTGATAAGGGCTGACGTAATCAACGCTATTACCGAAGTTATCGATAGCATCATCGAGAAATACTTCTGGGTCACGGTTGGCTGGCAACGGAGGAACAGCTGCCATTGCTGTGGCTGGGCGCTCATTGCGCGTGTTACGCGGATTACGTGCACGCGGTGCTGGTTTGGCTGCGCTAGTGCTTTCACTGCGTTCAGTGCTGCGAGCTTCTGTTGGACGACGGCCTCTTGGCTTGTCTGTGCTGCTGGCTTTATCAGTTGTACGCGGAGCATTACGATTCGAGCTACCACGTACTGGACGTGGCGCACGCGGCTCAGCTTTTTCAATCACCACGCTACTTGGGTCAAAGCCCATGGTATCGCCGTCTTCGATATTCTGACGGGTCATACGCTCAATACTTTTGAGCAAGCGTTCTTCGTCTGGGGCTACCAGTGAGATGGCTTGACCGGTACGGCCTGCACGACCGGTACGACCGATGCGGTGTACATAGTCTTCTTCAACGTTAGGTAATTCAAAGTTAACCACGTGTGGTAACTGATCAATATCCAAACCACGTGCTGCAATATCAGTCGCAACTAAAATACGTACACTGCCAGCTTTAAACTCAGCCAAGGCTTTAGTGCGCGCATTTTGGCTTTTATTGCCGTGAATGGCTGCAGCAGGCAGGCCGTTTTTATCCAAATACTCGGCTAAACGGTTGGCGCCATGCTTGGTGCGGGTGAAAACTAACACCTGCTCCCATGCGCCTAAGGTAATTAAGTGCGCTAACAATGCGCGCTTATGTGACGCTTGAATACGGAACACACGTTGCTCAATACGCTCAACCGTGGTGTTGGGTGGCGTGACTTCAATGCGCTCAGGGTTGTGCAGTAAACGACCGGCTAAGCTGGTGATGTCATTAGAGAATGTGGCTGAGAACAACAAGTTTTGACGTTTGCTGGGTAATTTGGCTAAAACTTTCTTCACATCATGAATAAAGCCCATATCCAACATACGGTCAGCTTCGTCGAGTACTAAAATTTCGACGCCACTTAAATCAATTTTGCCTTGATTGACCATGTCTAATAAACGACCTGGGCAGGCAACCAATACGTCCAGACCTTTAGCAACTGCGTTGGCTTGCGGGTTCATACCCACGCCGCCAAAGACACAAGCGCTGACAAAAGGTAGGTCACGGGCATAGAGCCTGAAACTGTCGTGCACTTGTGCGGCTAATTCACGCGTAGGGGTTAACACTAAAACACGTGGCTGACGTGGACGGTGACGGTTCTCACGATCCGGCTTACCGTTAGGAAATAAACGCTCTAAAATAGGCAGAGCAAAACCACCGGTTTTACCGGTACCGGTTTGTGCAGCAACCATTAAGTCGCGGCCTGGTAAAGCCGGGGGGATCGCCAGTAATTGCACTGGCGATGGAGTTGTATAGCCGGCAGCTTCAACGGCGTTAACCAGGTTCTGAGATAGACCTAGGGCGGAAAAGGACATGCAGTCTTCCTGTGTGTCGGCGGCCCGCCGACTTTGGGGCGCAAAATTATAAATGCTCAATACCAGTGCATAAAACTAAGCACTCCATCCACGAATGATGTCCTGCGCTGGGCATCAAACTGGATGGAAGTATATCGCTAGAGTGGCCTTAAGGCCTGATTTCAGCGGTTAGGCTGGAGATTATCCCAAACAGCTAAACTCGGTTCAGCTTGGTTAAGTGTGTAGAAATGCAAGCCTGGGGCACCACCTGCTAAGAGGCGCTCACACATATTGGTAATAACTTCTTCACCAAAGGCTTGAATACTGGCTGTGCCATCGCCGTACGCTTCTAATTGTTTGCGTACCCAGCGTGGCAATTCAGCACCACATGCATCAGAAAAGCGTGCCAATTTACTGTAATTGGTAATTGGCATAATGCCTGGCACGATTGGGATATCGATACCGAGTTTACGCACTCTATCAACAAAATAGAAGTAACAATCGGCATTAAAGAAATATTGGGTGATCGCGCTGTCAGCGCCGGCCTGCACTTTACGAGCGAAATTTTGTAGATCAACTTCAAAATCATGCGCTTGTGGGTGCGTTTCTGGATAGGCTGCTACTTCAATATAGAAGTGGTCGCCGGTTTCTTTGCGAATAAATTCTACCAACTCATTGGCGTAGCGCAGTTCACCGTTAGCCATGCCCATACCTGAGGGTAAGTCTCCGCGCAAAGCCACGATACGTTTGATACCGGCATTTTTATACAGATTCAGTAACTCACGTAAATCTTCTTTGCTATCACCCACACACGACAGATGCGGCGCGGTTGGTACTTTAATTTCGCCGTCTAACTGTAAAACAGTATTTAAAGTGCGGTCGCGAGTTGAGCCACCGGCACCGTAAGTGCAAGAGAAAAACTCAGGATTATAAGTCGCCAGTTGTGCGGCGGTGGACAGCAGTTTTTCATGGCCAGCGTCAGTTTTAGTGGGGAAAAACTCAAAACTAATACGAGGTTGATTGCTCATAGAACAGGTCTCTAAATATCAAGGTGTTGTGCAGCCACAATGCAAAAAGGGGCAGCCGAGCCACCCCTTTTCGGCAACTTAGTAGCGGTAGGTTTCTGGCTTGTAAGGGCCATCCACTGGTACGCCAATGTAGTTAGCTTGCACGTCGGTCATGCGGGTAATCACACCGCCAAAACCTTTAACCATCTCTAGAGCAACTTCTTCGTCGAGCT
>DATERP010000128.1:0-15333 GCA_035271385.1 Thiopseudomonas sp.
CCTTGCTCATATAAAAAACCACCGTAGTTGTTTTGAATACGAGTGTTTTTACCTTGTGCTAAAGCTTTACGAAAATGCTGCGCAGCCAAATCTGTTTCAAGTTCATTTTGAAACACCAACGCCAAGGCAGCATGGGCATCAGCACTATTGGGATCAATATCTAACGCTTTTTGTAACGGCTCTTTGGCTTGTTCGTTAATACCTTGCTGCAAGTAACCTATGCCCAGCTGAATATAAGCGTCGCGCGCTTGGCTGCGACCTTCACTGCTGCGTAATGAGGTTGAACCTGAATTGGATACGCAAGCTGTTAGCAGGCTACAACACACAACTAAAACGACCGCACGAACAATCATATCCACTCCATTAAAGCTCAACCTACAGCAGGATCGCCAGACACAGTTCGGATTTAGCTATTGAGCTGGCGTACGGCAATATAACGCGCACTGCGGCGAGTACGGTCTTCGACCTGCCCCACCAATTGCCCGCACGCTGCATCAATATCTTCACCCCGCGGCATACGCACAGTCACACTGTAACCAGCATTATGCAAGGTGTCTTGAAAACGACGAATCGCATTATTACTGGGACGGTCATAACCTGAGTGCGGAAAAGGGTTGAACGGTATCAAGTTCACTTTACACGGCACATCTCTAAGCAACTCAACCAATTGCTCGGCATGCTCAGGCAAATCATTAACATCTTTCAACAAAGTATATTCGATGGTTAAGTAACGCTTTTCACCCAACTTGGCGACATAGCGTTTGCAGGCATCGAGCACCACACTCAGTGGGTACTTTTTATTCACTGGCACCAAGGTATTGCGTAAGGCATCGTTAGGCGCATGCAAAGACAAAGCCAGCGACACATCAATATGCTCACCAAGTTTATCAATCATCGGCGCTACACCGGCAGTCGACAGAGTCACTTTGCGCTTGGAAATACCATAGCCTAAGTCGTCGAGCATGATTTTCATCGAGTCGACCACATTATCAAAATTAAGTAATGGCTCACCCATCCCCATCATGACTACGTTAGTCACGGCGCGCTCACTGGTCGCTGGAATGGAGCCAAACGATTTAGAGGCAATCCAAACTTGGCCAATAATTTCGGCACTGGTCAGATCACTGTTAAACCCTTGTTTACCTGTTGAGCAAAAACTGCAATCTAAGGCGCAGCCTGCTTGCGAGGACACACACAAAGTACCGCGTGTACCCTGTGGAATATAGACAGTTTCGACACAACTGCCTGAAGCGACACGCACAACCCATTTACGGGTGCCATCGCTAGAAATATCTTGGCTGACAATTTCTGGTCCGCGAATCTCTGCGCAAGCCTTAAGCTTTTCTTGCAGAACTTTGCTGACGTTGGTCATCGCCGAAAAATCATCCACACCAAAATGGTGAATCCACTTCATCACTTGGTCGGCGCGAAACTTTTTCTCACCAATAGTGGCAAAAAATGCAATCAGTTGCTCGCGCGTTAAGCCAAGTAAATTAACTTTTTGAGTTACAGTTGTCATGGATTCACCTTTATTTACCTATCCGAAATTAACGGATACGGTCACATACTTCAGTTGCTGCGAAGAAGTATGAAATTTCACGTGCAGCAGCCGCTTCTGAATCAGAACCGTGTACAGCGTTTTCATCGATAGATACAGCGAAGTCAGCACGGATAGTGCCAGCAGCTGCTTCTTTAGGGTTGGTTGCGCCCATCAGGTCACGGTTTGCTGCGATAGCGTTTTCGCCTTCAAGAACCTGAACAATCACAGGACCTGAAGTCATGAAGTTTACGAGATCATTGTAGAAAGGACGCTCTTTGTGCTCAGCGTAGAAACCGCCTGCTTCGCGTGCTGACAGTTGTACCATTTTAGAGGCAACAACACGTAAACCGGCTTTTTCAAAGCGTGAAACGATTTCGCCAACAACGTTTTTTGCAACTGCGTCAGGCTTGATGATTGAGAATGTACGTTGAACAGTCATGTAGAACTCCAGTGAATTAAGTGTTTATAAGGATTAAACCCGCGAATTATACGCGGGTTTAAGAGAAATGCGTAGCCACTGACACAGCTACTTGTTCAGCACAGGGCATTTTATCGCTACCAGTAACACGAACTCAGCGCCCACTACTGGATTTCTTCAATCCAAGCCGCTTGAATCGCTTCGAGAACTTTCTCGCCAGAGCGCTCAGGATCATCATCAAAAGCTGGTAACTCAGTCACTAGACGGCGCAAATTCACAAAGTTAATAGTCAGAGGATCAATATCCTCATGTGCTTCACTGAGTTGAATCGCAATCTCTAGCACATCCACCCATTTCAACTTCATCATGATCTTCTCCTGCTTACTGACGCTCGGACACTTGGTTAATGGTGTACTTAGGAATCTCCACCGTCAAATCAGTGTCAGCCACCACTGCCTGACAGGACAAACGTGAGTCTGGCTCTAGACCCCAAGCTTTATCGAGCATATCGTCTTCAAGCTCATCGGACTCTTCAAGTGAGTCAAAGCCTTCACGCACAACGACGTGGCAGGTGGTGCAAGCACAGGACATTTCGCAAGCATGCTCAATCTCAATGCCATTGCGCTTGGCTGCATCAATAATTGTTTCACCAGGGATTGCTTCCACGACCGCGCCTTCTGGGCAAAGCTCTGCATGAGGCAAAAAGATAATTTGCGGCATTGGGATTAACCCTCCATTTCATTAAGTAGTCGTCCAGCCAACGCAGCTTGCACTGTGGCATCCAGACGGCGTGTAGCGAATTCATTTGTTGCATGATTCAATTGCTGCACATGACGAGCAATCGCATTAATATCTTCAGCTTGGCGCACTGTATCCAGCGCACGCATCGACTCTTCAATCACTGCGCGCTCATCTGCAGTAAGCAGCTTATCTGCATCAGCCGCTAATGCTGAACGTACGGTTTCCAGTAGGCGCTCAGCATCCACGCGCTGCTCTTGTAAAGCACGCGCTTGTTTATCTTGTGCAGCATTTTCAAAGGATGCTTTGAGCATGCCACCGATTTCATCATCGGTCAGACCATACGAGGGCTTGACCTGAATGCTAGCTTCAATACCACTACCCAACTCGCGCGCAGTCACACCGAGCAAACCATCGGCATCGACTTGAAAGGTCACGCGAATTTTCGCAGCACCGGCCACCATCGCTGGAATACCGCGCAACTCAAAACGCGCTAATGAGCGACAATCGCTCACCAACTCGCGCTCACCTTGCACAACATGCAAGGCAATTGCCGTTTGTCCATCGCGCGCCGTGGTAAATTCTTGTGCACGAGTGACTGGAATGGTGGTGTTACGCGGAATGACTTTTTCAACCAAATCACCCATGGTTTCTAAACCTAGGGATAACGGGGTCACATCCAAGAGCAGTAACTCATCGCCCGCACGCTTATTACCCACCAAGGTATCGGCTTGAATAGCCGCACCAATGGCTACGACTTGGTCAGGATCAATATCAGTCATCGGCGTGCAATCAAACAGTTCACCCACGCGTGTGCGCACTAAAGGCACTCGCGTCGAACCGCCGACCATCACCACCGATTCAATTTCATCCAACTCAACGTCTGAGTCACGCAACGCACGGCGACAGGCTCGCAAACTGCGCGCAACTAACGGCTCAATTAGCTCGTCAAAAGTTGCGCGAGTTAATTCACCCTGCCAATCAGCATAAGCTACTGGCACCGCCTCATGCTCGGTGAGTGACTCTTTGGCCGCACAGGCCAGCTCAAGTAAATCACGCTGCTGGCCTGGGGCTAAATCGTTGGACAAACCCGCTTGCGCGATAATCCACTGTGCGACGACATGGTCAAAGTCATCACCGCCCAAGGCGCTATCGCCACCGGTGGCCAACACTTCAAACACACCGCGACTCAGGCGTAAAATCGACACGTCAAAGGTGCCGCCACCCAAGTCATAAATAGCGACAACGCCCTCAGCTTGCTGATCTAAACCATAGGCGACCGCAGCTGCAGTGGGCTCATTAAGTAGACG
The DNA here is from genome assembly GCA_035271385.1 of Thiopseudomonas sp. GTDB lineage: Bacteria > Pseudomonadota > Gammaproteobacteria > Pseudomonadales > Pseudomonadaceae > Denitrificimonas. Next base: position 4,007 of record DATERP010000128.1, read on the forward strand.
TAAAACATTTAATCCAGCCAAACGTGCGGCATCTTTAGTCGCTTGACGCTGCGCATCATCAAAATAAGCTGGAACAGTAATCACCACACCGACCAACTCGCCACCTAAGGCCGCTTCGCCGCGTTCGCGCAGTGTTTGTAAAATCTGTGCTGAAACCTCAACAGGGCTTTTCGGACCTTGGACGGTTTCAATAAAAGGCATATGAGATTTGCCCGCTTGAAAGCGGTACGGCAATTGTTCGCCAAGTTGCTGTACATCAGCTAAACCACGCCCCATCAGGCGCTTAACCGATAAAATACAGTTAAAGGGATCGCTAGCAGCGGCTTCGCGCGCACTACGGCCGACTTCAATATGATCAGCATGATAGCGCACGGCTGACGCAAGAGAGACGCGGCCTTGCGCATCAGGTATAGCCTCAGCTATGCCACTGCGTACGGTCGCAACTAATGAGTTGGTAGTCCCCAGATCAATCCCGACGGCGAGGCGCTGCTGGTGAGGCTGAGGACTTTGTCCTGGTTCGGCAATCTGTAGTAAGGCCATACGGATCTTTAATCTGACAGCCTGCTTACACAGGCTTTGGGTTAATCGTCTAAGCGCTCTTCTAACTGACGCACTTCATAAAACATCTTATCTAAAAACTGCATACGACGCGCCAAGCGTTCAGCTTGCACGCGCTGCTGCGGGTCGTTTAGACACTCAGCAAAGGCAGTATCAATCTCGCTGCGCGCTTGCTTAAGCTCACGAACAAAAACAGCCAATGCATCGAGATCAGCTTGTTCTTGTAGTGTTTCGAGCTGCTCACGCCACTCCATCTGCTGGAACAAAAACTCACCATCTTGAATGGTAGTTTCTTCAGGCAAATCAGCCTGCTGACGTAACAAATATAATGCACGCTGCGTGGGCGACTTTAAGGTTTCAAAGGCCTGATTGAGCAATGCTGCATGTTCAACAGCTTGACGCTGCTGCGCCGCTGACGCGTTACTGAAACGGTCAGGGTGCACATCTTTTGCAATCTTGCGATAGGTTGCAGCCAACGCTTGAACATCAAGCAAAAAACTGGGCTGCAAACCAAACATTGCAAAGTACTCAGTGTGCTCAGCGTGTGCAGGACTAGACATTGAAACTCTCGCCACAACCGCACTCGCCACGCACATTAGGGTTCTTAAACTTAAAACCTTCGTTGATACCTTCGCGGACAAAGTCCAGCTCGGTACCATCGATATAGGCTAGGCTTTTGGGGTCAATGACGACCTTCACGCCAAAGTTCTCGAACACCTGATCGTCAGGCTGCAGCTCATCAACAAACTCAAGCACATACGCCATTCCTGAACACCCAGTGGTGCGCACACCCAGGCGAATGCCTGCGCCGCTGCCACGGTTTTCAAGTGAGCGCCGCACATGATTTGCTGCGGCTTCTGTTAAGCTGATCGCCATATCAAACCTCTTTGATTAAGCCTTTCTTCTGCTTGTAATCACGCACTGCAGCTTTAATCGCATCTTCCGCTAATACTGAACAGTGAATTTTCACTGGTGGCAACGCCAACTCTTCAGAAATAGTGGTATTTTTAATCTGCTCTGCTTCTTCAATGGTCTTACCTTTCATCCATTCAGTCGCTAAAGAGCTTGATGCAATGGCCGAGCCACAGCCGTACGTTTTAAATTTTGCATCTTGAATGATGCCGTCATCGCTGACTTGAATCTGCAGGCGCATTACATCACCACAGGCTGGTGCACCGACCATACCGGTACCGACATTAGGCGCATCAGCGTCCATCTTGCCAACGTTGCGCGGATTCTCGTAGTGGTCTAAGACCTTTTCACTATATGCCATGATGGTATTCCTTCTTTAATGGACAAGAATTAATGTTCTTGCCACTCAACTTTAGAGAGATCAACGCCGTCTTGGTGCATATCCCACAAAGGTGAGAGGTCACGCAAACGTGCAACTGCGTCACGAATTTGTCCTGCGGCATGATCCACTTCTTCTTCAGTAGTAAAACGACCGAAGGTGAAACGAATTGAACTGTGCGCTAACTCATCACTGCGACCTAAAGCACGCAGCACATAAGATGGCTCAAGCGACGCTGACGTACAGGCTGAACCTGAAGACACTGCCATATCCTTAAGTGCCATAATCAGCGACTCACCTTCAACATAGTTAAAGCTGAGGTTCAGGTTATGCGGGATGCGTTGGGTGGCGCTACCGTTGAGGTACAGCTCTTCCATATCGCGCACTTGGTCATAAAAACGCTTGCTTAAAGCGGCAATACGCTTGTTTTCTTCAGCCATTTCTAAGCGTGCTAATTCAAAAGCCTCACCCATACCCACAATCTGGTGAGTGGCTAAAGTACCCGAACGCATGCCACGCTCATGTCCACCACCGTGCATTTGCGCTTCAAGGCGCACACGTGGCTTGCGGCGCACATACAGCGCACCAATACCCTTAGGACCATAAGCTTTGTGGGCAGAGAAGGACATCAAGTCAACTTTCATCTTCTCAAGATCAACCTCTACTTTACCGGCAGTCTGCGCCGCATCAACGTGGAAGAACACGCCTTTAGAGCGCGTTAACTCACCAATCGCAGTGATATCATTGATGGTGCCAATTTCATTATTGACATGCATGATTGACACCAGAATCGTATCTTCACGCAGTGCTGCAGCAACCATATCAGCGGTAATCAGACCATCAGCACAAGGCTCAAGGTAAGTGACTTCATAGCCTTCACGCTCAAGCTGACGAGTCGTATCCAGTACGGCTTTATGCTCAAGCTTAGAGGTAATAATGTGCTTACCTTTGCTCGCGTAAAAGTGCGCAATACCTTTAATGGCTAAGTTATTTGACTCAGTTGCACCTGACGTCCACACAATTTCACGTGGATCAGCGTTGATTAAATCAGCAACTTGGCGACGCGCATTTTCAATTGACTCTTCGGCGCGCCAGCCATACACGTGAGAACGTGACGCAGCATTACCAAAGTTACCGTCCAATGTGAGGCAATCACACATCTTCTTGGCAACCCTTGGGTCAACAGGCGTGGTTGCTGAATAGTCTAAATAAATCGGCAGTTTCATTGTAGTAACTCTCCTCACGGTCTGCGCCTTACTCACTCTAAGGTGGACGCCTGAATTTTATTTGCTACGCGCTGACTCTGTCGCAATGCAACTTTTTGAACATCTTGGCGCGCAACCAAATCAGCTAAACTAATTCCACTTAAAAAATCGTGGATCTGCTTACTTAAATCACACCACAGGCGGTGAGTTAAACACTCATCACCACCCTGGCAGTCACCGACACCCTGACAACGCGTTGCATCAACGGACTCATCAACAGCATCAATGACTTGAACAATCTGAATATTTTCGGGTTTATGAGCTAGTTGGTAACCACCACCAGGCCCACGCACACTATGAACTAAATCACCACGGCGCAACTTAGCAAACAGCTGCTCAAGGTACGACAGAGAAATGCCCTGCCTTTCTGAAATGTCAGCCAAAGGCACTGGACCCTCTTGTGCACTCAAGGCCAAGTCAAGCATTGCGGTCACGGCATAGCGGCCTTTAGTTGTCAGTCGCATAAAACAAATACCGTTTCAAGTAATTATCAACATGAATTATGCAATAACCCAGCAAATAGGTCAAGTATTAATTCCCGATCAAATTAGTCAGGCTTTAATGCCGCACAGCTTAATAGCACTGCGGCATGATGCAACGATCGCCAATTCATAATTACTCTGTACGCGGCTCATCGCTGCCATCTACTTGCGGCTCTCGCGCTTTTAAGCGCTCAGAACAAGGAAAAGCACTGTCGGGCAAATCGGGCAATTTCTTACCCTGATAATCGCTACCCAAGGACTGCATCGCAGTACACATATCCTCAAGCCGCTCCTCAACCGCTTCCAGATGATCCAGAATTTGCCCAATAGAGCGAGCAACAGGGTCAGGCATATCAGCACTCACACCATAAGCATCAAAACCAAAACGCTCAGCCAAGGCTTGACGCTTAGCTTCTTGCTCTTCATCAGTTTTAACAATGATACGCCCTGGGATTCCAACAGCAGTAGCACCCGCCGGAACAGCTTTAGTCACTACAGCATTAGAGCCGATTTTAGCGCCGGCACCCACAGTAAAAGGTCCTAGCACTTTAGCACCAGCCCCCACCACCACACCATCTTCGAGCGTAGGGTGACGCTTACCTTTATTCCAACTGGTGCCACCCAAGGTTACACCTTGATACAAAGTAACATCATCACCCAACTCAGCGGTCTCACCAATCACAATACCCATACCGTGATCAATAAAAAAACGACGACCAATCTTAGCCCCAGGGTGAATCTCGATACCGGTCAACCAGCGCCCTAAGTTAGACACCATACGCGCTAGCCACTTCCAATTACGCACCCACAATCCATGCGCCAAGCGATGCAACCACACTGCATGCAACCCCGGATAACACGTTAAGACCTCAAACGCATTACGCGCCGCCGGATCACGACGAAATACACTTTGAATATCTTCACGTATACCTTTAAACATGCTCACCTCGGCGCTTAATAACTTCACCACGCGCAGCTTTTTGAGTCTCAGTCAAAATACCGCGCAAAATATTGACTTCAGATTTTTTCAACTGACTGCGACCATAAATACGACGCAAGCGCGCCATTAAATGGCGCGGCTTCTCAGGATCAAGAAAATCAATTTCGACCAACGTCTCCTGCAAATGCTCATAAAACAACTCCAACGAGTCATGTGTAGCAGGCGCAGCACCGAGCATACCAGTCGCCTCGACTTCAGGCATATGCGTTGGCTGCTGGGTTTCTTTGAGCCATGCCATACGCACTTCATAGGCCAGCACTTGTACCGCAGTCGCTAGATTTAATGAGCTAAACTCAGGATCCGATGGAATATGAATATGGTACTGACAACGTTGCAACTCAGCATTGGTCAACCCCGCATACTCACGACCAAACACCAGCGCAATTTCAGCATCATGATCAGCCTGCCAAGTCTGCAGGCATAAATCAGCCGCTTCGCGCGGATCAACCAGCGGCCAAGGAATACGGCGATCACGCGCACTGGTACCTAAAACCACACTGCATCCACCCAGCGCTTCTTCTAAGGTGCTGACCACCCGTGCATTATCTAAAACATCATCAGCCCCAGCCGCGCGCGAGTTAGCGTCGGGATGCGGGTATTTCTCAGGATCAACGAGTACCAAGGACTTGAGCCCCATGTTTTTCATCGCTCGAGCGGCACCACCAATATTGCCTGGGTGACTGGTGTTAACTAAAACCACGCGAATTTTTTCCAGCACAGGGATCTCCAACGATCTATTCAAGACGGGTTATTGAAACAAAGAACATAAGCTTACCGAAGCCTCCGCCATCCCGCTACGAAAAAGAACGCCACAAGAGAACACATCCTGTTTTGTTTCTGATAGAATTTGCAGTCTTCTTTAACAACCTCCGGTGACTTTTCATGCAGCCTATGCTGAATATCGCGCTGCGCGCTGCTCGCAGCGCGGGCGAATTAATTGTACGTTCGATTGAACGCTTAGACACGATCTCGGGTAACGAGAAAGACGCAAAAGATTTCGTCACCGAGATTGATCGTGCAGCCGAACAAGCAATTATTACCGCAATCCTCAAAGCACACCCTGACCACGGCATTCATGCTGAAACAAGCGGCAGTATTGCCGGTCAAGGCGAAGGCGCTGATTACCAGTGGATTATTAAATCCCTTGATGGTGCGACCAACTTTATCCGTGGCGTACCTCACTTCGCAGTGAATATTGCCTGCAAATACCGTGGCCGTCTTGAGCATGCAGTGATTATTGATCCTGTACGCCAAGAAGAATTCACTGCCAGTCGTGGCCGTGGTGCAGCATTCAATGGTCGCCGTATTCGTGTGAGCAAACGCAAAACACTCAACGAAGCACTCCTAGCAACCAGCTTGCCATTTCGCGAAGGCCACACCGATCATATGGACAACTATATGTCGATGTTCACCAGCCTTGCAACGCAGTCAGCCGGCATCCGCACCGCTGGTGTAGCCAGCCTCGACTTAGCCTATGTTGCTACGGGCCGTTACGATGGCTTTTGGAGCTACGATCTTTCTGAAGCAGATATGGCAGCTGGCGTGCTCATCATTCAAGAAGCAGGCGGACTAGTCAGTGATTTCAATGGCGGCTATGACTTCTTAGATCGCGGCCATTTAGTTGCCGGTGGTTCAAAATGCTTTAAAGCCATCCTCACTAGTGTCCAGCCTTATATACCGCACAGCTTTAAGTAACTTATAAAGTACCGCAAAAAAAAGCGCCTAAATAGGCGCTTTTTTGATCTTTAATTCATGTTCTACAGCTTAAAAAGCCACTTGCGACAAGATCACACGACCTTGATCATCAAGCTGTAATCGACGACCTGGATCTTCATCCATACGCACTGTGCGCACTTTGCCATCCAGCTCATAACTGACATCATAACCCGCTACTTTTTCACTGATGTCATACTCAGTATTACAACGACGCTCAGTTGTCGTATACGTATTATTCTGCTGTAAATGCTCTTGGGTTTTATTACCGGCGTAACCACCACCTACGGCACCCGCAACAGTTGCGATTTTCTTACCGTTACCGCCACCCACCTGATTACCCAACAAGCCACCCACCACTGCACCTACTGCACTACCGACAATACGGTTTTCATCCTTAATGGGCTTGCGCTTAGTTACAGTGACATCACGACATTCTTGACGTGGTGTTTTAACAGTCTCCTTAATTGGCTTGACCGCGACCACTTCTGCATAACTGGGGCCACTGACCAAGTTATAGGTTGCATATGCACCACCTGCCGTAACAGCAACCGCACCTAAAACACCACCAATCAACATTGACTTATTCATATTATTTCTCTCAAGTAACAACGGTTCACATTGGTTTAGGCACAAAAAAGCCGCACAAGTTCAAACCTGTACGGCTTTTAATTCAACCCAACGACCTAATCGCTTCAGAGCTTCATATCAGCTCGATAACATCAAGGCGTTTCATCTACTTCTTCGCTACTCACCGGCGGAATCAAGTCTTCTACAGTCAATTTCAACCACAACAGGAAGATACTCGCGATATACACCGACGAATAAGTACCGGCGGTAATGCCAATAAACAATGCAAAAGCAAAGCCCCAGAGGTTATCCCCGCCAAAAACCAATAGCGCACCTACAGCTAACAAAGTCGAAATCGACGTCGCCAAAGTACGCAACAGCGTTTGGGTTGTGGAGATATTGATATTCTCGATCAGTGGTGTATTACGCAAGAAACGGAAGTTCTCCCGAATACGGTCAAATACCACAATGGTATCGTTGAGCGAGTAACCAATAATCGCCAAGATTGCAGCCAACACCGTCAGGTCAAAAGTGAACTGAAAGTAGGAGAACACACCCAAGGTGATAATCACATCATGGAACAAGCCCACAATAGCGCCGACACCAAACTTCCACTGGAAGCGAAAACCTAAGTAAACCAAGATGCCAGCTAGCGCCAGCAACATACCTATGCCGCCTTGATCACGTAACTCCTCACCTACCGCAGGCCCCACGAACTCAACGCGCTTGACCGTCACTTTACTAGCAGCATCCAGACGCAACACATCAGCCACTTGATTACCCAAGTCAGGGTCATCACCTGGCATACGCACCAGCACATCATTCACAGCACCAAAACTCTGCACCACAGCATCCGGGTAGCCACCCGTTTGCAACTGGCTACGAATCTTATTCAGGTCTGCATCTTGCTCATAATTAAGCTCAATCAGCGTACCGCCGGTAAAGTCCAAACCAAAGTTCAAGCCCTTCACTGCCAAGCTACCAAGTGACGCTAGGATCATTAGCAAACTGAAGGCAAACGCCAAGTGGCGCACCCCCATAAAGTTAATTACACGTTTCATATTCGCCATATCCTTAAATCCACAGCTTCTTCAGGTCACGGCCACCGTATGTCAGGTTAACCATGGCTCGTGTCACCATAATTGCAGTGAACATTGAAGTGACAATACCCAGTGATAAGGTCACCGCAAAGCCTTTAATAGGGCCGGTACCCATTGCAAACAGGATAGCGCCCACTAAGAGCGTGGTTAAGTTACCGTCAACAATGGCTGAGTACGCTTTATCAAAGCCCTCATGAATAGCGCGCTGCACTGACATGCCGTTAGCAATTTCTTCACGAATCCGTGAGAAAATCAGCACGTTGGCATCAACAGCCATACCCATAGTCAAAACAATACCTGCAATACCTGGCAAGGTTAGCGTGGCACCCAGCAGAGACATCATCGCCAGCAAGTTAACCATATTCAGGCTTAATGCAATTGTTGCCAGAACTCCAAACGCCTTATAGATCAAGACAATAAAGATGGCGACAAACAAGAAACCCCACAAGGCAGCCTGCACACCGAGCTGAATATTCTCAGCACCCAGACTGGGTCCAATGGTGCGCTCTTCGGCAAAGTACATCGGCGCCGCTAGACCACCGGCACGCAATAACAGCGCCAACTCTGAAGACTCACCTTGACCATCCAGACCGGTAATGCGGAACTGGCTGCCTAGCGCTGACTGAATCGTCGCTAAGCTGATCACGCGCTTTTCTTCTTTAAAGGTTTGTACTGCTACTTCTTTTTCGACGCCATCCACCATCTGCTTAACATAGCGGGTGGTTGGACGCTGTTCGATAAAAATCACCGCCATGCTACGGCCAATATCATTGCGCGTGGCACGATTCATCAATTCACCACCGTGACCATCCAAGCGGATATTGACTTGCGGACGGCCATTTTCATCGAAGCTGGCTTGTGCATCAGTCACTTGGTCACCGGTAATAATCAGGCTGCGCTCCAAAGCAACAGGCGCACGACCTTCTTCACGGAACTCATAGATTTCAGTGGTCGCACGTGGCGCATCAGCCACTGCAGCTAAACGGAACTCCAGGTTAGCTGTTTTACCCAAAATACGCTTAGCTTCTGCAGTATCCTGCACACCCGGCAGCTCAACCACAATACGATTGGCACCCTGACGTTGCACCAAAGGCTCTGCCACACCCAACTCATTTACACGGTTACGTACCGTGGTCAAGTTTTGCTTAATTGAGTATTCGCGAATTTCAGCAATTTTATTAGGCAGCAAGACCAAGCGCAGCACTGGCTTATCATTACGCTCTGCGACAGTCATTTCAAAATCAGCAAAATCTTTGCGAATCAAAGTCCGCGCCTTACCTAAGGTTGCCGCATCGTCAAAGCCTAACTGGATACCGTTTTCAATACCCGGCAAGCTGCGATAACGCACACGCTCTTTACGTAAAATCGTCTTGATTTCGCTTTCATGCACCTTAATACGTGCTGAAATTGCTTTATCCATATCCACTTCTAACAAGAAGTGCACACCACCAGAGAGGTCAAGACCCAGTTTCATAGGGCTTGCACCGAGGCTACGCAGCCATTGTGGCGTAGTTGCGGCAAGGTTCAAGGCCACAACATACTCATCACCCAAAGCTTTGCGCACTACTTCTTTAGCTGGTAGTTGATCGTCACGGCGCTCTAAACGTAATAAACCGCCACGTGTTTCTACTGCAGAACTTTTAACGCTGATTCCTGCTGCTTGCAACGCAGTTGTTGCGCGATCAAGATCAGCTTGTTCAATCTGTAAGGCACTGCTAGCACCGGTTACTTGAATCGCCGGATCATCGGGAAACAGGTTAGGTGCAGAGTAAATAAAACTGATGGAAAGGATCGCTACAATCAGCAGATACTTCCACAAAGGATACTTGTTGAGCATGACACCGCCCGCTTATGTGGCCGCAATACATCCAGCCAAAACTAATCGAATATAACGCAAATCGGGCAGTGCACCTCAAAGTGTGCTTATTCACACACCTTAGATACAACCGCCCGTTACAAAAAACACTTAAATAGCTTTTAAGGTGCCTTTTGGCAATGCTGCAATAACTGCGCTTTTTTGAACTTTCAGCTCAACTGTATCTGAAGCTTCAATCACTAAGAAATCGTCAGTTACTTTAGTCACTTTTCCAGCAATACCACCACTGGTTACGACTTCATCACCTTTTTGCAAGCCACTCACTAAGTTACGGTGCTCTTTGGCGCGCTTAGCTTGTGGACGCCAGATCATCAGGTAAAAAATTACCAGAAAACCAGCCAACAAAATAAACTGCATATATTCGCCACCTGGAGGTGCGCCAGCCGCAGTATCAGCATAAGCTGCAGAAATAAAGAAATTCATAAACCACTCCTATTCAAAAAAAGACATTAGTGCCTGTTAATCATTCATTGGCGGCGTAGGTAAACCACGACGCGCATAAAACCCATCAACAAAGTCGCTCAATGTACCTTGTTGGATAGCCTCTCGTAAACCCGCCATTAGGCGTTGATAATGTCGCAAATTATGTATTGTATTGAGCGTACCGCCTAACATCTCACGACATTTATCCAAATGATGCAAATAGGCGCGTGAAAAATTCTGGCAAGTATAGCAATCACAGGTTGCATCAAGTGGTGAATCATCATAACGATGTGTAGCATTACGGATCTTAAGCACACCCGTATCAGTGAACAAATGACCATTGCGTGCATTGCGCGTCGGCATCACACAGTCAAACATATCAATACCGCGGCGCACACCTTCAACTAAATCTTCAGGCTTACCCACACCCATTAAATAGCGTGGCTTTTCTGGCGGCATATGTGGCGGTAAGAAATCTAAGATACGAATCATATCTTCTTTAGGCTCACCGACGGACAAGCCACCAATGGCTAAACCATCAAAACCAATTTCGCACAGCCCTTCTAAGGAACGTAAACGCAACTCTTCATGCATACCGCCCTGCACAATACCAAAGAGCGCTGATGGATTATCACCGTGGGCGATTTTCGAACGCTTAGCCCAACGTAATGACAACTCCATGGATTTCTCAGCCGTAGGCACATCAGCAGGATAAGGGGTGCACTCGTCAAAGATCATCACCACGTCTGAGCCCAGCTCGCGCTGCACTTGCATGGATTCTTCAGGGCCCATAAAGACTTTGGCGCCATCAACAGGCGAAGAGAAATACACACCCTCTTCCTTAATCGTGCGCATCGCACCCAAACTAAAGACTTGGAAACCACCTGAATCCGTCAAAATCGGGCCTTGCCACTGCATAAAATTATGCAGATCACCGTGCTCTTGCACCACTTTAGTACCGGGGCGCAGCCACAAGTGAAAGGTATTACCCAAAATCATCTGCGCGCCAATCGCTTCAATATCGCGCGGCAACATGCCTTTAACTGTGC
>DATERP010000129.1:0-5585 GCA_035271385.1 Thiopseudomonas sp.
AGTTTTTGTTTGCGGTATTCGCCGTCGCTATCGCCCAGAGTGGTGATGGCATTGTAATAACGCAAATCTCCATATGCATCCTGCTGGCGTAAGGGCAGGCCCGTAATTAAGGCTGAGTCTTGGCGCTTGATAATGCGATCCATACTGTCGAGATAGCCTTGCGCCTGCTCTTTGAGTACAGGGACTGCTGTTTCGGGCCAAATCACTAAATCACTGGGGGCGGCGTTGAGTGTCAGCGATTGATAGAGCAGCAGTTGTGCTTCAATTTGTGCTGGATCCCATTTGAGATTTTGTTCAATATTGCCTTGAATAACCGTCACGCTCAGAGGCTCACCAGCCGGTTCAGTCCATTGCTGAGATTGCAGAGCAAAACCTAAGCCCCAAGTAGCTAGCAGGATTAGCGCAGCGCTGATGCGCGCAGACCATTGCTTATTCTGCCAAAGGGTTACAAGTAAAGCGCTACTCAGTGCTAAGACAAAAGAAATCAGCCACACACCACCCACAGGTGCGAATCCAGCTAACGGGCCTTGCAGTTGACTGTAACCGATATACAGCCATGGAAAGCCGGTTAAGAACCAGCCACGAAATGCCTCAATCGCCACCCATAAGGCGGCAAAAGCTAAAGCATTCGTGATGGAGTGCCGTTCTTGGCGTAAAAAACGTGCCCACAGCCAGCCCAATAGCGCTAGAAATAAGGCTAAGCCGGCCACAAAGACAATAGTCAGTAACGCTGCTAAAGGTACGGGTGCAGAACCATAATCATGAATACTGACATAGACCCAGCTGGTACCACTGGCAAATAAACCAAAGCCAAACCACCAACTGCGCACCGCGGCTTGGCGTGGATTGAGCTGACTGAGGCTGAGAAATAACACCATGCATGAGACAAAAACTAATGGCCAAATATCAAATGGCGCTAAAGTTAAAGTAATCAAAGCACCAGCGACAAGGCTTAGGCTATTGCCGATCCAGCCGCTGCGAGTGAGCCATTGCATGGTGTGTATTCCTAAGGTATTCAGAGCGCTGGGTTAATAGTTCTGCTTTTGGGTTTTATCCAGCGGGGTGATGCGCAATAAGTGCAAGCGACGGCTATCGGAGTTGAGTACGCGAAAGCGCATGCGATCAATTTCAATGGTTTCGTTACGCTTAGGTAAATGACCAAAGGCACTCATCACAACACCACCAATGGTATCGAACTCATCTTCCGAGAAGCCACTGTTAAAGAAGTCATTAAAATCATCCACTGGCGTCAGTGCTTTAACAATAAAGTCACCGGTCGGCAATGTACGGATATAGCTGTCTTCTTCAACGTCGTGTTCGTCTTCAATATCGCCGACGATCTGCTCAAGTACGTCTTCAATAGTAACTAAGCCTGCCACTCCACCGTACTCGTCAATGACCACCGCCATATGGTTATGGTTGGCGCGGAACTCTTTGAGTAAGACATTAAGGCGTTTAGATTCAGGGACAAAATTGCATGGGCGCAATAAGCTGCGTAAATCAAAATTGTCTTCTTTTTTTAAAATCTGCGGCAATAAATCTTTCGCCAGCAGGATACCCAGCACTTCATCGTTGTTTTCACCAATCACTGGATAACGCGAATGTGCCGCATCAATAATAGAAGGCAAAAATTCTTCTGGTGATTGGCAGGCTTTAATACTGATCATTTGTGAGCGAGGAATCATAATATCGCGCACTTGCAGGTCGGCGATTTGAATCGCCCCTTCGACAATCGCCAAGGCATCGTTATCGAGCAGCTTATTGCGATTGGCTTCGCGTAACAGTTCGAATAATTCTTGGCGTGTTTTCGGCTCTTGGGCAAAAGCGTGGGTAATTTTTTCCAGCCATGACTTATGCCCGCTGCTAGAATTGTCGTCGCTCATGATGGTATTAAATCCGTGTATTGATTGTCGCTATAAGGGTCAGGATGACCGATTTCTGCCAGTAATTGGCGCTCTAAGTTTTCCATTTCTTCTGCTTCTTCGTCATCAATATGATCATAGCCTAATAAATGTAAACAGCCATGCATCACCAGATGCGCCCAATGAGCGGTCAGTGTTTTGCTTTGCTCTGTGGCTTCTTGTTCAACGACCGGCACGCAAATCACTAAGTCGCCCAGCAATGGGATATCCAAGAGACCCTCTGGAATATCAGCAGGGAACGACAGCACATTGGTTGGGTAGTCTTTACCGCGCCACGTGGAGTTCAGCTCCAGGCCTTCTTCGGCATCCACTAAGCGGATGGTCAGTTCAGAAGGGTTGGTGCGTTGGCGTAATGCTAGAGAGCACCAAACTAAAAATTCAGCGTGGCTCGGCAACTGTTTAGCAGAGCTGGCAATTTGTAGATCAAGTTCGATCAAGGACGTAATTCTCGTGCAGGTGCATTGGATTTAGCTGAGTTATGACTTTCATACGCTTCAACGATGCGTTGCACCAACGGGTGGCGCACAACGTCAGTTGATTTGAAAAAGGTAAAACCAATTCCAGGCACTTCATCTAGAATGTTAATCACATCAATTAACCCTGACGCTGTGCCGCGCGGTAAGTCGACCTGAGTGATATCACCGGTAATCACTGCAGTTGAACCAAAACCAATCCGAGTTAAGAACATCTTCATTTGTTCGACCGTGGTGTTTTGGCTTTCATCCAGAATAATAAAACTGTTACTGAGTGTACGACCGCGCATATAGGCCAGTGGTGCGACTTCAATCACTTGCTTTTCAATAAGGCGGGTTACATGTTCCACGCCGAGCATTTCAAACAGTGCGTCATATAAGGGGCGCAAGTAAGGGTCGATTTTTTGTGATAAGTCACCGGGTAAAAAGCCCAGTTTCTCACCCGCTTCGACAGCAGGACGTACTAATAAAATCCGTTGTACCAACTCACGTTCCAACGCATCCACAGCACAGGCCACAGCTAAATAGGTTTTACCGGTGCCGGCTGGGCCAATACCAAAATTAATATCGTGCTCAAGGATGGATTTAACGTAATTTTGCTGATTTTCACCACGCGGACGAATTGCGCCTTTACGGGTGCGCAAGGCCACGGAACTGGTCGGGGCGCTCGATGGGCTGCTGAGTGCTTGCATGCTCGACTCTTGTAAAAAGAGGTGCACGGTATCCGGGGTTAAATCGGCATGTTTAGTTTCGCGATACAGGCGGCGAATTAATTGTTCGCCAGCACGTGTTTGTTCACGCGAACCAAGCAACTCAAATTGCTCACCACGGTTGCGGATAGTGATATCTAATCGTTGCTCGATTAAACGTAGATGCTCGTCATATTGGCCGCAAAGATTAGCGAAACGTGCGGCTTCAAACGAATCGAGAGTAAAACGTTGTATATCAGTTGAGGTATTCAAGGACTTAAAAGACGCCTATTTAACAAATGAGCGCCTAGAATAGCGCTGTAAATGCAAAGCTGGAAGAGCTAAAAAGGTCGACTGTTTATTTGTGCAGTAAAGGCGGCCTAAAATCAGCCGCCTTATCTTGTAGTTAGAGCCTATTAGAGACTTAGGCTGTCGCGTTTTCGCAGATTTGCGTCAGCGCTTGTGCCCAGTGTTCTTGCGAGTTTAAGCAAGGAATCAGCACTAATTCTTCACCGCCAGCAGCAATAAAGTCTTCGCGACCTTCGATGCCAAGCTCTTCTAGTGTTTCGATACAATCTGCAACAAAAGCCGGTGACATGACCAAGAGTTTTTTCACTCCGCGTGCGGCAAGTTCTTCTAAGGTGGCATCAGTGTAGGGTTCAATCCATTTGTTTTTACCCAAGCGCGACTGGAAGGCGACCGACCACTGCTCTTTACGCAGGCCAGATGCTTGCGCAAACAACTCAGCGCTGCGCATACATTGTGCACGGTAGCAGGTATCGAGTACGGCTTGGCTGGCCGTTTCACAGCATGATTTGTCTTTTAAGCAATGCGAGCCCGTCGGGTCGAGCTTCTTTAAATGGCTTTCAGGTAAACCGTGGAAACTGAGCAGCAAATGGTCAAAATCCTGCTGCAATTCTTTCTCAGCACTTTTGACTAAGGCGTGGATATACAAAGGGTCAGCGTAAAACGGCTGAACAATATTGAGCTTCAGCGACAAGTTATGCTTTTTAATGCATTTTTCGGCTTCTTTAATCGCTGTGGTCGTGGTGCTATCGGCAAACTGTGGATAGAGTGGTGCAAAGGTCACTTTTTTAATGCCTTGTTTTTCCAGCTCTAATAAGCGCGAGCTAATCGATGGTTCGCCGTAACGCATCGCTAACAGCGTTGGGCCATGCTGCCATAATGGACGTACCTTATCAGTCAGTTGCTCGCTAATCACGACCAGTGGCGAGCCTTCTGGCCACCAGATTGACGCGTAGGCCGCGGCTGATTTAGCGGGGCGCACAGCTAAAATAATGCCTACTAATAAGCGGCGTAATGGCCATGGAATATCAATGACATAAGGGTCCATTAAAAACTGGTTTAGATAGCTGCGGACATCGCTGACTGAAGTTGAGCGCGGTGAACCCAGATTCGAGAGCAATAAAGCGTGGTCAGACATAATAAATATCCAGTTCTCGGAAAAATAAAGTGCACTAGTGTAAGGGGTTATAGTTGAAAAGAAACCCCTCAAGCCTGCTTCTTAGCAGCAAGTGGGCTTACCAAACTACCTGTAATTCTAAGGTGTTAGCGGCTGATGCACAGTAAATAACCTACGTTATCGATAGAGTATTTCATTATACTTTGTTAATTATCCATGCCATTGCTGTCATTTAGGGTTAATTGATTATGTCGCATCGTCTTATCTATGCTTTTGTTGCTTTATCACTGACTTTGCTCAGTGGCTGTAGTAATGAAGAGCCCGCAGTGAATAAAGTCCGCCCAGTGATGGTGGTGCAGCCTGAATCGTCAAGCGCAGCGCAATTGGCTTTTCCAGGTGAAGTGCGGGCGCGCTTAGAGCCTGAGTTGGCTTTTCGCCTAGGCGGTAAAGTGATAGAGCGCTTAGTAGATGTGGGCGCTAAAGTCAGCACTGAGCAAGTGTTAGCCAAGCTTGATCCTGAAGATGTGCGTTTACATTTAGAAGCGATGCAGGCGCAAGTGTCGGCGGCACAAGCCAATTTAGATTTGGTCAGAGCCGAGCGAGACCGGTATAAAACCTTATTAGACCGGCAGATGCTCAGCCGCTCGCATTACGATAATGCACAAAATCAATTTAAAAATGGCCAAGCTCGTCTGCGCCAAGCCCAAGCTGAATTGGCCGCGGCCAAAAATCAAGCTGAGTACACCCAGTTACGTGCGCCGTATTATGGGGTGATTGCTCAAGCGCAGGTGGAAGCTGGGCAAGTGGTGGCGGCTGGGCAAACTGTGTTTGTCTTAGCGGTGGATGGCGAGCGTGAAGTAGCGATTAATTTACCTGAGCAGGCGATTGAGCGTTTTAAAGTCGGCCAGCCTGTTGAAGTGGAATTGTGGTCACAGCCAGACCGTCGCATTACCGGTGAGATTCGCGAGATTGCTCCCGCTGCAGATTCACGTTCGCGCACTTACGCCGCACGTGTGGCTTTTCGTACCGCCACCATTGCTGCTGAGCTTGGGCAAAGTGCCAAGGTTTATATGCGCAC
>DATERP010000130.1:0-14496 GCA_035271385.1 Thiopseudomonas sp.
TGGCTGAGCTTGATTTAATCGTTAGAGAGAGTACATATGCGATTTTTTATAGGTTTGGTTGCACTAGTAATGTCTTTAATGATGGCCAGCAGCCATGCTGAACCTGTGTCTGCTTTGTATCAGGTGCGTGAAGAGCTGGACAGTCAAGACAGCGATGTGCGTGATGCGGGGTTGCAGCAGGCTTTTATCGCTTTAGTGCAGCGCTTAACTGGCAAAATCAATATCAGCGAGTCTGCAGACTTGGCTGGGCATATTGCTGATCCACAAGCACTAATCAATCGTTACGGTTATGAAGGCAATACCTTGATCGTGGATTTTGATCCAAGCAGTGTGCAATCGGCTTTGCAAGATGCCAATTTGCCAGTGTGGGATAGCAGCCGCCCAGTGGTGTTAGCGTGGTGGTTGGTGGATGATCTCAATGGCATGCGCTTGATCAGCGACGGCCAATCTAACGCCCAGAAAATCCATGCCGCAGCGCAATATGCAGGTATTCCAGCGCGCTTTCCGCTGGGTGACTTAAGTGATCAGTTGCTGATTGGCAGTGATCCATTGGGTAACAGTGATAAATTACGAGCATCGGCAGAGCGTTACACTGCGGATGCTGTGTTGTTAGTGCAGCAAGCACTTGCTACTGATGAGTTTTCAGCGCAATGGCACCTATGGCTCGGTGAGGAATTACACAAGGGCGCAGCCAGTGCTGACTCACAAGAGGCGTTAGCCCGTGATGTGTTCACTCAGGTTAATCAGTATTTGGCTGAACGCTTTGCCGTCAAGCCAGGCGAGGGTGAGTCATTAAGTATTCGGGTGGCGGGTGTTGATTTAGAGCGTTTTGTATTGCTTGAGCGTTTGCTAGAACCCTTTGCTGCCAAGTTATATGAAGTCAACGATGAATATGTGCAGTGGCAAGTGCACAGCAGTGTTGAGCAGCTGCGTACACAATTGGCTTTAGCTGGTGTGCAAGAGCGCTCCGCTGCAGAGGCTGCCAATTTTGCACCTGCTCACTCAGGTACAAAAATGCTGTATTTCAGCTGGTAATTTATAAGAGTACAGACCATGACGCAAAACCTTAAGAGTTGGTTGCTGTTGGGTATACTGGGTTTGGTACTGCTAACCTTGTACTTACTGTTGCCGATTCTAACGCCTTTTTTAGTCAGTGTTTTACTGGCCTATATGGGCGACCCCATGGTTGATCTTTTAGAGCGCTATAAAATATCGCGTACCTGGGGAGTGGTTTTGGTTTTTGTGCTACTGAGCTTGATTTTATTAATCATGCTGTTGGTGCTCATTCCCATGATTGGTCGCCAGCTCGTGCGCTTGTATGAGGTGACGCCACAGCTGATTGATTGGTTGCAAAACAGTGCATTACCTTGGTTGCAAGCACGCTTAGGTATTCATGCGAATTTAAGCAGTCTCAACGAAATTAAAGAGATGTTTGCTGAAAACATGGATAAAACCACCGACGTTGTGCAGCTTTTATTGCGCCATGTAACGGCTTCTGGTTTAGCTTTTTTAGGCTGGCTGACCAATTTTTTGTTGATTCCGGTGGTGACTTTTTATTTGCTGCGAGACTGGGATATTTTGGTGGCTAAAGTTCGCCGCTTGCTGCCGCGCAGTAAAGAAAAGATAACCGTGATGTTGTTTAATGAGTGCCACGAAGTGCTAGGTGCTTTTATGCGCGGGCAGTTGTTAGTCATGCTGGCGCTGGGCGTGGTCTACGCTGTAGGGTTAATGAGCCTAGGTTTGGAGCTGGGTTTGTTGATCGGTTTATTAGCCGGCTTAGCCAGCTTAGTACCCTACTTAGGCTTTGTGGTGGGTATCAGTGCGGCCTTGGTTGCTGGTTTGTTTCAGTTTGGCGTTGAATGGTACCCGCTGATGGGTATTGTGGCGGTGTTTACGCTGGGACAGATGCTTGAAGGTATGCTGCTAACGCCATTGTTAGTCGGTGATCGCATTGGTTTACATCCAGTGGCGGTGATCTTTGCTATTTTAGCCGGTGGCCAATTGTTTGGTTTTACTGGCGTGCTTTTAGCTTTGCCGGTCGCTGCAGTGATTATGGTCCTGCTCAGGCATGCTCATGAACTCTATAAAGAATCAGATATGTATGGGCAGCCCATTGAGAGCTGCGAGCCCGTTAGTCCTTGTGCGGATGAGCAAGTTGACACTTGTGATCAGCCGAGAAATGAATCGACATGAAACCAACCCAATTATCCTTAGGTGTGCGTCTGCGTGATGACGCTACCTTTGCCAATTACTACCCCGGCGCTAATGCGGTGACCCTAGGCTATGTTGAGCATGCCTGTGAAGCTGAAGACCGCTGGTTGGATAGCTTGTTGTATATTTGGGGGAGTGCAGGTTCTGGTCGCAGTCACTTGCTGCAAGCGGCCTGTTTGCGTGTTGAGGAGCGTGGCGGCCGTGCGTTGTATTTACCCTTAGCCGATCTAGCTAAATACGGCACACAGCTACTGGATAACGTTGAGTTTTGTGATTTGGTTTGTCTGGATGACATAGAGGCCGTATTGGGCCAGCCGGAGTGGGAGGAGGCGTTATTTCATGCCTTTAACCGTTTGCGTGATGCGGGTAAGCAACTGCTGATTGCTGCTGATGCACCGCCGCGTAAATTACCGATTAAACTACCTGATTTACAGTCGCGCTTGAGTTTAGCGCTGATTTTTCAGCTGCATGAACTCAGTGATGATGAAAAGCTACGCGCCTTACAGTTGCGTGCTTCGCGTCGCGGTTTGCGTTTGTCTGATGATGTGGGGCGTTTTATTCTGGCCCGCTCAGTGCGCAGTATGACCGTGCTCTTTGATACCTTAGAGCAACTTGATACCGCCTCCTTGCAAGCACAGCGTAAACTCACCATTCCTTTTTTAAAGGAAGCCTTGGGTTGGTAGCCATGCATTGGCCGACCTGCATGTTAAAATGCATCACCCATTATTGAGATTTAAACAACATGAGTACAGAACAACAGCAGAGTGAAAGCATCTCTGGGGTTAAAATCTATTTTCGTTTGCTGGGGTATATTAAGCCGTACATCGGCATGTTTATCATCAGTATCATTGGTTTCCTAATTTTTGCTTCAACCTCTCCGATGCTCGGCTATGTGTTGAAGTACTTCGTGGATGGCTTGGCCAATCCTGAAGCAGTGTTATTTCCAGATGTGCCTTGGTTGGCTGATGTGCGCTTGCTGCAAGCCGTGCCTTTGCTGATTGTAGTGATTGCGCTGTGGCAGGGGATTGGCTCGTTTTTGGGTAACTTTTATCTAGCGAAAGTCTCACTGGGTTTAGTGCATGATTTACGTGTGCAGTTGTTTAATAACTTGCTGACCTTGCCCAATAGCTATTTTGATAATCACAGCTCTGGGCATTTGATTTCCCGTATCACCTATAACGTCACCATGGTCACCGGTGCGGCCACTGATGCGATTAAGGTCATAGTGCGTGAAGGTATGACCGTGGTGTTCTTGTTTGCCACCTTGTTGTGGATGAACTGGAAGTTGACTTTGGTGATGGTGGCGATTTTGCCAATTATTGCCTTGATGGTTAGCAGCACCAGTAAAAAATTTCGTAAGCAAAGTAAAAAAATTCAAGTGGCGATGGGAGATGTGACCCATATCGCCTCGGAAACCATTCAAAGTTATCGTGTGGTGCGCAGCTTTGGTGGCGAACCCTATGAGCGCAAGCGTTTTCTGGATTCCAGTATCAGTAATACTGAAAAGCAATTGCGCATGATTAAAACCAACGCCGTGTATACGCCATCTTTGCAGCTGGTGATTTACTCGGCAATGGCGGTGTTGTTGTTTTTGGTACTGCTGTTGCGCGGTGAGTCTTCGCCAGGTGATTTAGTTGCTTATATTACCTTGGCAGGTTTGTTACCTAAGCCGATTCGTCAGCTCTCTGAAGTCAGTTCCACTATTCAAAAAGGTGTTTCGGGTGCGGAAAGCATTTTTGAGCAGTTGGATGAAGAGCCAGAAAACGATTGCGGTACCACACAAATCCAGCAAGTGGGTGGCAAGCTTGAGGTGCGTGATTTAACCTTTACTTACCCCAATACCGATGTGCCTGTGCTGCAAGATATTAGCTTTACCGCGGAGAAGGGCCAAATGGTCGCTTTGGTTGGGCGCTCAGGCAGTGGTAAATCAACCTTAGCCAATTTGATCCCACGTTTTTATGAGCATCAGCAGGGGCAAATTCTACTGGATGACACCGCGGTAGAGACCTTGACCTTGACTAACTTACGTCGCCATATTGCTTTAGTGACGCAGCAAGTGTCGTTATTTAACGATACCATAGCGAAAAATATTGCCTATGGTGATTTAGCTGATGCCTCGCTGGATGAAATCAAGGTCGCGGCTGAAGCCGCTTATGCTGCTGAGTTTATTGAGCGTATGCCGCAAGGTTATGACACTTTGGTGGGTGAAAATGGCGTGTTGCTCTCCGGTGGTCAACGTCAGCGTATAGCCATTGCCCGTGCTTTGTTAAAAGACGCGCCACTGTTGATTCTCGATGAAGCCACTTCAGCCTTGGATACTGAGTCTGAGCGCCATATTCAAGCGGCGCTCGACCATGCTGTGCAAGGCCGTACCACCATTGTGATTGCCCACCGTTTATCGACCATTGAAAAAGCCGATTTGATTCTAGTGATGGACCAAGGCCGCATTGTTGAGCGCGGAAATCACCAAGAGTTGCTCGCGCAAAACGGCTACTACACGCGTTTACATGCTACGCAGTTTCAAGAGGATGAACCGGTCGATGAGGTTGAGCTATGACTGACAGTACCCTGTATCAGCTCGAGGATTTACTCTATCTTATGGCCCGTTTGCGTGAGCCTGAGGGCGGTTGTCCTTGGGATTTACAGCAGGATTTTGCCAGTATCGTGCCGCACACCATCGAAGAAGCCTATGAAGTTGCTGATGCGATTGAGCGTGAAGATTTTGCCCATTTACCCAGCGAGTTAGGCGACTTGCTGTTTCAGGTGGTGTATTACAGCCAGCTTGGTGATGAGCAGCAGTTGTTTGATTTCTCCACTGTAGTGCACAGTATTACCGAGAAATTAGTGCGCCGGCATCCGCATGTGTTTCCTGATGGGCAATTGCGTGGCGTGGCACAAGCGGCAGCTAGCAATACTGAGCAAGTCAAAGAGCGCTGGGAAGAGATTAAGCAACAAGAGCGTGCGGAGCTTGCACAGCCTGAGCAGCGGGTCAGTGTGCTGGCGGATATTCCTTTGAGTTTACCGGCGCTGAGCCGTGCTTTGAAAATTCAAAAACGTGCGTCCAGTGCGGGCTTTGATTGGCAGAGTTTGACCCCAGTCTTGGCTAAGGTTGATGAAGAACTGCAAGAAGTACGTGAGGCCATTGCCAGTGGAGAAGCTGCGGCCATCAGCGAGGAGTTGGGTGATTTGCTGTTTGCGACAGTTAACGTGGCGCGTCATCTGAATATCAATCCTGAAAGTGCTTTGCGTGCGGCCAATAGTAAATTCTCTGAGCGTTTACAGCATGTGGAGCAGCAAGCCCATGCGCAAGGTGTCGCGCTCGATGAGTGCAGTGAGGCGCAGTTGGATGCGTTGTGGAACTTAGCTAAGCAGGCGTTAAGCAAGCCGTAGTCATGGCGCAGTTGAGTGTGCTGTGTTTATTAAATATTTGCCGATAGGTTTACAATCACATGAGTTTATCTTTGCGTGACCAAATGCTAAAAGCGGGCTTGGTGAATGAGAAACAAGCCAAACAAGCGAGTAAAGAGCAAAAAAGACAACAACGCCTTGAGAAAAAAGGCGCGATTGAAATCGATGATACGCAGCGTCAAGCGGCTTTAAAAGCCATGGCTGAGAAGCAAAAGCGTGACCAAGAGCTTAACCGTCAGCAACAAGAAAATATTGAGCGTAAAGCTTTTGTGGCGCAGATTCGCCAATTGATTGAAGGCGCACGTTTACCCAAACTCGACAGCGAAGATTATTACAACTTTGTTGATTATAAAAAGGTCAAGCGCATTGCCGTCAATCCTGTGGTGCGCAATAAATTGGTCAACGGTCAGTTAGCTATTGTGAAGCATGGCCAAGGCTATGAAATCATTCCGCGCGATGTGGCGTTAAAAGTGCAAGAGCGTGATGCGCGCCGTATTGTGGTGCTTAATCTTGAGACTGAAGAAGTCAAAGAAGATGACCCATACGCAGCGTTTCAGATTCCAGATGACTTGATGTGGTAAGGCAGCTCTGATTCAAAAACACGGGTTGTAAACGCTGGTACTCTAAAAAGCAGAGTATACACACCCAAAAGTCCGGCACAGGCGCAACACTCTTTTGAGGTTGCGCCTGTGTTGTTTTAGGGGCAAGTCAGTTGTCTGCTGTTGAGTAGTGTATGGCTTACTGCTGCATGTTAATGGCTAGTACGCGCATGCCGCAGCCAGAATAATGCGATAAGTTTCAGCGCCACCGGCGCACCGGCATACAACCACAGCAGGCCTTGCAAGCTAAGCTCGCTGTGCTGCTCCCAACCCAACCAACCCAGTATCGGTAATGCTAAGCCTACCGCCAATGCCAAGGCGAGTTTGGTCAGCACGCCCCATATTGCAAAGAGTAGGCCACTGATGCTGCCATGTTTCTGGCTTAAGTCTTGAGCGATATCCGCTTGAATCGATGCAGGTAAGGCTACGTCAGCGGCGACACTCAGTCCTGAAAATAAGCAAATCAGGGCAAAGCCCCACAGACTGCCGGCGTCTAAGCTAAACACCCAGATAAAACTGACGCTGGCGGTCAGCATCGAGACGCGCCAAGCTGAGTATTTGCCGATACGCTTGGCTAGCTGCACCCACAGCGGTAAAGCCAAAATACCACTGAGAAAAAAGCCTAATAACAGTAGTCCCATATAGGCATTGAGCTGTAAAAAGTGCTCAACAAATAACAAAAATAAAGTGGCAGGCAGCGCATTGGCTAAGCTGTTGAGAAAATAAGCTGGCAGTAAGGTGCGGCTGCTGCGGTCATGCCATATCAACTGCATGGTGGCCAGACTGATTAAGGTGTGTGTGCGTTGTGCCGGTGATTGCTCAATTAGACGTAAACGCCACAGTAGCAGCCCTAGAGAGACACTGATGCTGACCGCCACAACGGGGTAGAGCACACGAAACAGTTGCTGGTAACCTTGGCTATCATCCAAGACAAAGGGCAATACCAACACAGTCAGCACACCCAGCACCGCAAAGCCTTCACGGGTCGCGGTATAGTGGGTTTTGATATGCGCTAGGTGACTGACTTGTGCGCTCAAGGCTTGGTAAGGAATCATAATCAGCGTCCAGGCCAAATACACCCACATGGCCCAGAGCAATAAATGCCCAGCACTGGCGTGGGTCGGTAGCAGCAATTGCCACAAGCCAATCAGTAACAAAAACCAACCCAGCAGCATCAGCGCGTAACTGCCACGCCGCCCGCCAAGGTCGCACAACCAGCCCACCAACGGGTCGGTGAAGATGTCGCTGATACGCGCTAACAGCAGCATGCTGCCCACTACGGCCAGTTCTAACCCGAGCTGATGGTAGTAAGTGGGCAAGTACACATAGAGTGGAATACCCAGCATCGCTAAGGGCCAAGAGAGGAGGCCATAGATGAGCGGCTGACTGCAGCGACCTGTTGCTTTCATGAGGTGCTGAGACGTTTATTAATCATGCCGATAATGCTGCCCAATACTGGGACCTTACTGTAGACATATTCACCCGTATCCCAGTAATCAATATGGCTGCAGACTTGGCCTTGTGGATTGATTTCGATTTTACTCACGCCTTGAATAAACTGACTGGCGGCGCTGGGCTTGAGTTTAAAAGTAAATTGCCATTCTAAAAAACCACTGCTGCCACTGCCGGCTAAATCAATGATATGAAACTGCGGTTCAAGCAGGGTGCTGAACATGTGTTGAAAAATATGCTGCAAGTGCGGCAGACCGCGCACGGCGTTAAAGGGGTCTTTAAAATAGACGTCGCTGCTAAATACCTGCAGAAAATCTTCTTCCACAGTGCGCAGGCTCAAGGTTTCAAATAAGGTTTTATAGCGTTGTAACACCGGCTCGATGGTGGGCATATTTAAGTCCTTAACATTTTACGGGTCAGGGCCAGTGACCAGGCATAGGGCATCCAACGCAATAAACTGAGGATGATGCGCAGTTTCCAGGGGAAACGAATTTCAAAACGTCGACTCTTGGCTACGGCTTGCGCAATTTGAGCGGCGGCTTGCTCAGGCTCAAGTAAACCGGGCATGGAAAATTCATTTTTCTCTGTCAGGCGAGTGCGCACAAAGCCATGATTAATAATTTGCAGTTGAATGTTTTGTGCAGCTAACTCCGGCTGCAGCGCTTGCGCTAAATTAACCAAAGCGGCTTTAGGTGCGGAGTAACCACCGCCATAGGGCAAGCCAAAGTAGGAAGCTAAACTGGCATTCCAAATCCAGCGACCATGGCCTTGTTGTGCAAAGCGCTGCTGTAAAGGCACCATCAATGCCACCGCGCCAAGGTAGTTGCTGTGGTTCATATTGATAAAGGCTGATAAATCCCACTCAGCTGTACTCATCGGCTGGTAAGCACCGACATTGTAAAACCATACATCTAATCCGCTAAAAATAGACCATGCCAATTCTGCTTTGAGTGCGCAGTCAGTGGCATCGCTGACATCAACATTCAGGCAGTTTAACTGCTTGCCAAAACGCTGCTGCAATTGCATTAACGCCTGTGATTGCTCAGCCTTACGGGCTGAGGCGATGACTTGATGACCTTGTGTCAGCCAGGTTTTTACCAGCTCTAAACCGATGCCTTGTGAGGCGCCGACAATCCAAATACGTTGTGGCTCAATAAAATTATTCATAGCGACACCTTGTACAACTGTATAACTTGTGTATAAATAATATATAACAAATTCACGCAAGGTGTTAGAAAAAATGTTCGACCCTCAAAAAGGTTACAAAGTAGCAGTGGTTGGCAGCGGTATCAGCGGCATCAGTAGCGCTTGGTTCCTTAGTCAAAAACATGATGTGACTTTGTTCGAGAAGAACCCAACTTTGGGTGGTCACACCAACACCATCGACGCCACCTTGCGTACCGGTGAAACTATTCCTGTGGATACCGGCTTTATTGTTTATAACGAGCCCAATTACCCTCTGCTCAAGGCGATGTTTGCGCATTTGAATGTAGCCACCTATCCGACTGATATGAGCTTTGCCGTATCCATTGACCAAGGTCGTTTGGAGTACGCCGGTAATAATCTCAACACCATGTTCGCTCAGCGTAAAAATCTGTTTTCGCCACGGCACTGGAGCATGATTACGGATATTTTGCGTTTTAATAAAATGGCTAAAGTGGACCTGGTACAAGGTTTGCCCGAGCAATTAACGCTGGGTGAATACCTGAGTAACAATGGTTTTGGTCAGCCCATGCAGCATGATTATTTGTTGCCGATGGCGGCGGCGATTTGGTCTTGCCCAACCGATACCATGCTGAAGTTTCCGGCACAGAGCTTTTTACAGTTCTTCGCCAACCATGGCTTGCTCAATGTCAACGACCGCCCGCAATGGCAGACGGTGATTAATGGCGCGCGCACCTATTTAGAAAAGATTATTGCCTTAAATAGCTTCGCTGTGTATCAGCAGGGGGTGACTGATGTGGTGCTAAATGAAACGCCAGAACAGACTGTGTCTTTACGCACGGCAGACGGTGCAAGC
Source organism: Thiopseudomonas sp. (assembly GCA_035271385.1). Lineage (GTDB taxonomy): Bacteria > Pseudomonadota > Gammaproteobacteria > Pseudomonadales > Pseudomonadaceae > Denitrificimonas. Next base: position 9,691 of record DATERP010000130.1, read on the forward strand.
CATACATTCGATCAGGTGGTGTTTGCCTGTCATGCCGATGAAGCCTACGCCTTGTTGAATGACTCCAGCTTTGATTTGCTGAAAAACTTTACTTACCAATACAACCAAGCATGGCTGCACACTGATCCGGCACAAATGCCGGGTAAGAAGCTCGCTTGGGCATCGTGGAATTACCTCAGCGGTGAGAACCGTCAATCCAAGCGTGCTGTGGCCGTTACCTATTGGATGAACGCGCTGCAGCCGTTAAAGACTCAAGAAGATGTGTTCGTCACCCTCAACCCGATTGTTGAGCCGCGTGCCGAACATGTTTTAAAGGTGCTCGATTATCAACACCCGGTATTTGATACCCAAGCGATTCAAGCACAAGCACAACTGCCAGGCATTCAGGGCCGTAAAGGCTGTTGGTTTGCTGGCGCTTATGGTGGTTATGGTTTCCATGAAGACGGTTTAGCTAGCGCAGTGCGTGTGGCCAAACTCTGGCAAATCGCTTTGCCGTGGGAAGCAGAATGAGCTCCAATCTCTATGTCAGCCAAGTCGCGCATGCGCGCCAGCAGCCGGTGGAATATCGGTTTGCTTATCGCACCTTTAGTATCAAGGTGGATATTGATTGCATTGAGCAGGAAGCGCAAAAGTTACGTTGGTTAAGTATCAATCGCTTTAATCTGGTGAGCCTCAATTACCAAGACCATGGCCCGCGCGATGGCACGCCTTGGCGCGAGTGGGTGGATGGATTTTTAGCGCAGTATGATGTGCAGCGTCCAGCGCGGGTTGAGTTGGTGTGTTACCCCAGAGTTTTGGGTTATAGCTTTAACCCGCTGTCGATGTGGTACGCCTACGATGCGCAAAGGCAATTGATCGCGGTGATTGCCGAGGTTAGTAACACCTTTGGTCAGTGGCATCATTATGTGCTGAAGGTGTCAGGCCAGAGTGAGAAAAGTATTCGCGCGGAGGCTAAAAAGATTTTCCATGTTTCACCTTTTATTGATATGGACGCGCGTTATCATTTTCGTTTGGGCGCACCGGGGCAGAAAATGTTTGTCAGCATCCGTGAGACGCGCCAAGGCGAAGAGTTTTTTACTGCCAGTGAAGCAGGGCACTGCTTTGAACTCAGCGATCAGCAGCTGCTAAAGCAAGTGGGTTTTGCTCCGTTGACCATGCTTAAAGTGATTGGTTTGATTCACTGGTGGGCATTAAAGATTTTTATCAAAGGTGGCAAATTCCATCGCACACCTCAACATTTAGAAGCGATTCAATACAGTCATTCGGAGATGGAGTTATGTTAATGCGTGCACAAACTTGGCTGCAAGCTTTATCCAATACGCCTAAGTTGGCGGCAGTCCTGCTCAAATATTTGCCTTTTGAGCGTATTCGCTATGGTTCCTTAACCGTCAGTATTGGTGAGCAAGAGCGCCGTTTTACTGGTAATAAAGTGGGTGTGCATGCAGAGCTGATTATTAAAAATCCGCTTAAATTTATCTGGCTATTCACCAGTCAAGGCGAGTTAGGTTTTGCCAAAGCCTATGCTGATCAATTAATTGATACGCCGTGCCTGTATACCTTGCTGCGCTTAGGTGCGGCCAATGAGCAAGCACTCAGCGATACCCGTTTAGGGCATAACTGGTTTTATCAGCGTTTTCTTAAGCGTCATCGTGAGAATCACAACTCCATTGAAAACAGCCGTGAAAATATCAGTGCGCATTATGATTTAGGTAACGATTTTTACAGATTGTGGCTGGACGAAACCATGAGTTACTCCAGCGCTTTATTTACTGAGCGTGAGCAAAGTATGGAGCAGGCACAGACCAATAAATATCAGCGCATTTTAGATGAATTGGATTGGCAAGCTGGCGATCATATTTTGGAAATAGGTTGCGGTTGGGGCGGCTTTGCTGAGCGAGCCGCTGAACAAGGTTGCAAGGTGACCGGTATTACCTTATCCACTGAGCAACTGGAATTTGCTAACCAGCGTATGCAGCAGCAAGGCTTAGCTGAACAAGCACAGTTGCAGTTGATGGATTATCGCCACCAGCAAGGCCAGTTTGACCATATTGTCAGTATTGAAATGTTTGAAGCAGTGGGTAAAGAGTATTGGCATGATTACTTTACTCAGCTCAAGCGTTTGTTGAAAGCTGAAGGTAAAGCTGTATTGCAAGTGATCACCATCGAGGATATTCGTGCTGAGCGTTATCAAAATGATGTTGATTTTATTCAGATGTTTATCTTCCCCGGTGGCTTGTTGCCATCTAAGCAGCAGTTGCATGAACTCGCGCATGAGCACGGTTTTAAAGTGACCAATGAGTTGGCCTTCGGTCAAGATTATGCGCGCACTTTGCAATACTGGCACAAAGTTTTTAACACTAAGACTGAGCAATTATTAGAGCTGGGCTATGACCAGCGCTTCCAGCGTATTTGGCGTTATTACCTTGATTATTGCCGCGTTGGCTTTGAGACCCAGTCCACAGATGTCGTACAACTGACCTTGGAGCATGCATGATGCAAGTACGTCATTTTTTCTTAGCCTGGTGCAGTGTTGCACTGTTAGCGCTGGCCGGTTGCAGCGCTCCTAAAGTGCAAGATTATGCCAATACCGAGCCTAAGCTGGATTTGTTTAGCTATTTTGCTGGTAAAAGCCAAGCTTATGGTCAGTTTCAAGACCGCTCCGGTGCCGTCAAGCGCCGCTTTACCGTTGATATCACAGGCACCGTGGAGGGTGATCAGCTCACCCTAGATGAGCGCTTTGTGTATGACGATGGTGAAAAAGAGCAGCGCGTTTGGGTGATTCAGCGCTTGGCAAATAATCAATACAGCGGTACGGCGGGTGATGTGATTGGCACTGCCTATGGCGAGAGTGCTGGCTCGGTATTCACCTGGCGCTACACTTTAGATTTACCTTACAAAGATAGCAGCATCCATGTGAAGTTTGATGATTGGATGTTCCTGCAGTCAGACGACGTCATGCTCAACCGCGCAGAAGTCACTAAGTGGGGCTTTAAAGTGGGTGAAGTGACGTTATTTTTTAGCAAGGCACAGCCGTGAGGATTCTGTGCTGCTTTATTCTGTTAGCACTGGCGAATCTAGCCAGTGCTAAGGTGACTCAGGTCGGTGAGGGTGTGGTGCGCTGGGGAGTATTTAAGCTGTACCACGCTACTTTTTTTACCGAGGCGCAGGTCAGTTTACGCCAAGCCTTAGCTGATGATAAGCCGGCGCGTCTTGAGTTGTGTTATGTGCGTGAGTTCAGCGTTGAAAATTTTATTGATGGTGCGCAGCTGGGTTTACCTGCCTCGTTAACACCTCAATTACAGGCCGCGGTAACGCGCTTACACCAGGCTTATCAAGCGGTACAGCCAGGTGATTGTTATCGTTTGGACTATCAGCCAGGGCAAGGCACGGCTTTGCTCTTGAATGATAAAGAGCTGGTGCGTGTGGCAACTGCTGGGTTTAAAGCGCTGTATTTTGGCATTTGGTTAGGTGATAAGCCCTTATCTGCACAACTTAAACGTGACTTAACCCAAGGATTAGCAGCAGAGCAGGTTAAAGCATCGCCAAATTAGTACTTGAGCGGTACAATTGCGAATAACTGCACAACTTGTGTATACGTTTTATTATAAAAGAATCTTACAGAGTATAATGTCTAATGAGCGATGCCATCGACCAGAGCGCACTGTACCCCATCCGTGAAGTAGCTCGGTTGACTGGGGTAAACCCCATAACCTTGCGAGCATGGGAGCGCCGTTATCAATTAATTGAGCCGGTGCGCACTGACTCGGGGCATCGTTTGTACAGCCAAGAACATATTGATTTCTTGCATGAGACGTTGCGCTTAATGGCCGAAGGTGTGCCCATTAGCCGAATTAAAGCCGTTATCAGTGATTCGCCACCGCGTCATGTACAGACGGTGACACACACGCCAAGTAGTGATCACAATGCTTTGGTGCAGGCTTTAGCGCAAGCGGTGATGCAGTTATCAGTGCAAGCATTAGAGCGTTTACTTGATCGCTTATTTGCCGACCATAGCTTGAGTGCTATTTATGCATTATTAATAGAGGTTGAGCAGCCATTGCAGGAGTGTGAGCATCCGTCTGTAGTGCTGGCATTTTGGCGCAGCAGTGTAGCTCGACGTTTACAGGTGCGCTTACACAGTTTATACAGCCAGCCGGTGTTACCCAGTCAGCGTATTGCTGTGCAAACAACGGCGCAAACGCCAGAATATTTGGCTCAGTTGGTCGCACTGTTTTGTTTTGAGCAAGGTTATCAACCCATTGAACTCAATCATCAATGCACGCTTGAGCAAAGTTTAATGTCGGCGCGGGCTGTATCGATTCAGGCGGTACTTTTTGTTGATGAGCAAGCTACAGCCACAGCGCAGTGGCGTGCATGCTTTAAGAAATACGCGTCGATGCGCACTTGGGTTTTTGGCAATGACACTTTAACCCAAGTAGAGCCGCCCAGCGTCAATTGTGAGCTACGTGTTGCAGAGCTTTGGTTTACGCCGCTCAACTTATGAGTGTTTAGCCAGTTGTGCGTTCAGGCGTTCAATGGTCTCACGTGCAGCTTCAAGTTCTAAAGACAGCTCAACTTGCGTGGTTACATCCTTTTGAATACCAATGTAGTAGGTGATTTGCTCAACTTCATCAAAAAAGGGCGTCACACTGAGCTCATTCCAAAAAATTGAACCATCTTTGCGATAATTTTTTAGGATAGTGCGTACCGGTGCTTGGTCATTAATAGCCTCGCGAATGACTTTGACTGATGCGACATTGGTATCTTCACCCTGCAAAAAACGGCAATCTTGATACAGAATTTCTT
>DATERP010000131.1:0-9607 GCA_035271385.1 Thiopseudomonas sp.
CTCACGCGCCACACACCAATACAGCATTTGTGCATCTTGGTTTTGCAACAACTCACGACTGGCAGCAAAAGCATCTAAGGCATCATGGGTTGGCGCCAACTGTACTGTTAGCTCCTCCATAGAACCTCGCACCAATACCTCTCCGCTGTAACGCATAGTGCCACTGATACGGCGCACCGAACCTTGCGGGTAGATTTTCTCCAGACTGGCTTGTTGGCTTTGCGTAATAATTTTAGCTTCATGCAATGACTCGAGCGCTAACAAATCATCAGCAAAATTATCAGCCGATACACCCGCACTGACAACAACGAACACGGCTGCCAAAGTCGTTTTTAATATCCAACTGTACATATTCATTTAACCAACATTGTTTGTGCCGTTTGTATGGAGTGCTCGTCTGCAGCGACACGAACGGGCACCTGTAACCCTTTTTGCACCGCTGGACGTGCAGCTAAGGCTTGCATCCAGCGTTGTAAGGCCGGCAACTCATCCACACTGACACCTGCCCAATCATGCAACGCCACCCAAGGGTAAGTGGCAATATCGGCAATACTGTAGTCACCGGCTAAATACTCAACCTGCTCTAAACGATGATTGAGCACGGTATATAAGCGCCGGGTTTCCGTTTGATAACGGTGAATCGCTGAGGGGATTTTCTCAGGGAAGTAGCGATAAAATACATTCGCCTGGCCCTGCATCGGTCCTACCCCACCCATTTGAAACATCAACCATTGCAGAACCACTGAGCGGCCCTTGGCATCAGCAGGCAACAACTGGCCGGTTTTCTCAGCCAGGTAATATAAAATCGCACCCGACTCAAACACGGCAAAATCATCATTATCGCGATCAATAATCGCTGGAATACGACCGTTGGGATTGATCTGCAAAAACTCAGGCGCCTTTTGTTCTTGCTGATCAAAAGATAAAATATGCGCTTGGTATGGCAGCGCCAGCTCTTCTAAAGCAATGGATACTTTATGGCCATTGGGAGTGGCTGCAGTATATAAATCAATCATAAGTACTCCTGTGAATGACAGCTTTAGCGTAGTGCATGACGCCGCTGGTGATCATTAAGATGTGGTAAAAAACGCTTGTATTCGCTCAGCAACGGCTTGTGCACCCTGCTCATCATCAACGTGTAAGTGATGCCCGCCGGGTAAGCGTTGCACATCTAAAGTTAAACTGCTGAGAAAACCTTCAAATTCAGGTTGCGCCACTAAGACGCCCTGCTCGGCAACCACCAAACACACAGGGCACTGAATGCCATGCACAAAGGCCGCAGCGTGCGCGCGCGTTAAACGCAAAGGCGATGGCAATGTCAGACGTGAATCACTGTTCCAACTGTAACCACCGGCTACAGGACTTAACCCACGCTGAGCCAACAACTGACTGGCCAAGTAACTGACGGGCATAAAACCACGCATACGCACCTGCACTGCTTGTTCAACAGTCTCATATACGGTTTTCTTTTTCGCTGCCAAATCAATATGCGCCAGTAAAGCTTCACCTAGCTTGTGCGGTGACTGATCTGCTTCGCCGGTTTCTGGAACTATGCCATCAATTAAAGCCACCCGCGTAATGCGCTCAGGCACAGCCGCTGCGATCATCACACTGATAATGCCACCCAAGGAATGCCCCAGCAGCGAGAACTTCTCCCACCCCAGCTCTTGTGTGGCCATCAACGCATCGAGCGCATAGTCCCATAGCTGATAGCCAGCACCCGGTGCACGATGGCCTGAATGCCCGTGACCCGCCATATCAATGGCCACAATACGCAGACCTTGTAATTGCGGTGCCAGTAAATCAAAGGTCATCGCATTATCCAGCCAGCCGTGCAGCGCTAAAACAGGCTCACCGTCTTCAGGCCCATACACGCGCGCGGCTAAATCAATATGCGGCAATTGAATTCGTATTTCTTGTGCTGTAGCTGTCACGCGTTATTCCTTAATCTATCAATACGGATGTCGAGTAATAGCAGCCTGTGATCAGCGTACATGCTGCACAGATCGCAACTGCATGGTACCTGCGCCAATAAAGTCACCTTCAAGGCAGGCAACACTGGCAGTATCCATCGGCACACTGTGTAAGCGATCGGCATCAGTCAGCCATCCAGCTAAAGCCCCTAATAAGGGTTGATGCCCAACAATCAATAATGTCTCAACCGAGTAGCCATCCAGCTTACGCGTAACGGCACGCACATCATCTTCAGGTGTAAGCCAGGGAACAATTTCAATAGTGTTCGCCAGCTCTAGTGTTGCACACACTAACTCGGCTGTTTGCCGCGCCCGTATATACGGGCTGCACAGCACTCGATCAAATGCGATACCACGCATATGTTCAGCTGTATCGCGCACCTGCTGACGACCTCGATCAGTGAGCTGTCGCTCAGCATCATGCTGCTGATAAGGCTGCGCCTCACCATGCCTTAACAACCACAATTTCATGGCTTAGGCTCGTCAGTAGCACCTTTTTTATCAGTTGATGCAGACTCTGGGTTATCGGCTAAATCGTCGGGCTTATCGATTTCTGCTACTTCTGCTACTTCTACTACTTCTGAGGCTTCTGAGGCTTCTGAGGCTTCTGAGGCAGTTTCGGGTGCAACAACCTCAGCTGCAACCGTTGCAGCAGGTTTCACCACTAGAGTTTCAGCAACCTCTGGCTCTTTAGCTGTGTGCGCAGGCTCGCCGTCTGCACAATGTGGCGTAGGCCAATCAGCCACAGGCCAAGGCTTAGCATCTGTATTAAATACAGCAAAGCGACCAATTTGTGCCAAGTACTGGCTTAAACTGTCGCCAAAGCTCATAAACACAGCGCTAGGTGCGCCCATAAACAAGCGAAATAACAATTGTGCAGCCACTAATAATCCAAGCAATGGCACAGCAACATACCATGCCACAAGAAATATCAGCATCCATATCACACGCAGTACAAGTGACTCACGACGCATGGTTTTTTCTGGTGTTGCCATTGGTTTAATCCTCTTTTAAAAACCATCAATGGAGATAAAATCAACATCGGTTTTTGGCTCGCCGCTCATTAGCCCGCCAATAATCTGCTCAAGGGTACGCCCCTCAAATAAAATCGCATGCAACCCTGCCACTAACGGCATATAGACATCAAGCTCTTGTGATTTAGCTTTCAGTACTTTTAAGGTGTTGACGCCTTCTGCCACTTCACCTAAACGCTCAACCGCCTCTTCTAAACTTAAACCCTCACCCAACGCAAAGCCCACTTGATAGTTACGGCTTTTAGGTGAAGTACAGGTCACAATTAAATCGCCGACACCGGCCAAACCCAAAAACGTCATCGGATTAGCACCCAGCTTTACGGCAAAGCGGGTCATTTCCGCTAAGGCTCGGGTAATCAACATACTTTTTGTGTTTTCACCCATACCCAGCGCTGCCGCCATGCCAGCGATAATCGCATAAACGTTTTTAAGCGCCCCCCCCAACTCCACACCGAAGCGATCGCGACTGGCATACACTCGAAAAGTGGGGCCATGCAAAACCCGTTGCACTTCTTTACACAAGGCTTCATCTTCACTGGCCACTACGCTGGCTGTAAGCGCATGTGCCGCAATTTCACGAGCCAGATTAGGCCCCGAGAGCACGCCCACTCGCGCCAAGGGTGCAATGTCTTCTAAAATCTGACTCATCAACATAAAGGTCTGCGCCTCAATACCTTTAGTCGTGCTGACTAGCATTTTATTACGCAGTGCATCACTGTGTTCTGTCAGCACGCTACGCAGCGCAGTTGAGGGTAAGGCAACAAAAACCAAATCACACTCAGTCAACACAGCCGCTAAATCAGTGCGCGCGGTGACACCTTCGAGCACCGGCACACCTTTTAAGTAGCGCGGATTAAGCCTGTCATGATTAATCGCTTGAGCCTGCTGTGCATCACGCATCCATAACTGCACTTGATGCTGATTACTGGCCAATAAATTAGCTAGGGCGGTACCAAAACTGCCACCACCTAATACTGCGATTGATTGTTTTACTGTCATGCTGTTGCTCTCTTCTGCCATGGGTTGGCGATGGCGCCATTATACGGGGCTAATCAAGCATAACCAGTGTTTAACCTTTTCGGTTAAACTATCCCTTATTTTGTCATTTAATTTATGAGGCAAGCCCTTGCAACGCGTGCATTTACAGCTACGGTCATACCACCCTTACTTTATCTTGACCACGCTCTTGTTGGCAGGCTTGACTGAGTCAGCTCGCGCTCAAGACTTATTTATCACTGACCAGGTTATGCCTGAAGTCCTCACGGCGACTCACCTGTACCAGCCCCCCGCTGCAGTACCAGGTAGCGTGAGCATTATTGATCAAGCCCTGATTACTGCCAGTGGCGCACGTAATATCACTGACCTTTTACGTTTAGTGCCCGGCATGCTGGTGGTACCCGACAGCAGCAACCTCACCACAGTGAATTACCACGGCACCAGTCCCGGTCAAGCGCGGCGTTTGCAGGTTTTGATTGATGGACGCTCAGTGTATCGCGCAGCTTTTGCTCAAGTGGATTGGTCAGACCTACCTGTGGCCATAGAAGATATTCAGCGCATTGAAGTATTTCGCGGCCCTAACACTGTCAGTTATGGAGCCAACGCTTTACTGGGCGTGATTAATATCATCACCAGCCCAGCTAAAGATACTCACGGTACATTACTGAAAAGTAATATAGGTCAAAACGGCATTCGCGATTGGTACGCACGCCAAGCATGGCATTCTGAGCGCACTGATATGCGCTTATCCTTATCGGGCTTAACCGATGAGGGTTTTGCTAAGCGCAAAGACGGCAGTCATTTTAGAGACAGTCGCCGTCTCAGCCGCTTTAATGTGCGCGCAAATCATCAACTCAACGAGCACAACAGTTTAGATTGGCAGTTAGCCTTTAAAGAAGGCAGCAATCAAATTAATAATAATTACACTTCAGTTTTTGCTAAAAAACTCAACTTCAAGCCAGGCGAGCAAGACGGCAATTCCGACGAAAATGCTAAAGACTATGCAGGCAGCATACGATGGACTGCAGCCGTCAATAGCAAGCATAGTATTACCTTGCAGGCCAATGCTCAGCAGTGGGAACGTTTACGTGAGTGGCGCGCATGTGACGCGCAAATCAGTTTTACACCCGAACTCAATGAATTATGGCGAATCTCTTCACCCGCACAATTTCAACAATTCATTCGTAACCCTATAGGTACAGCCCCTATTGATAATGCAAGCCCTCGCCAAACAAAGCTACTGGAAGAGCTTAAACCTTACCTCTCTGACCAGACGCTAGCCCACACCTGCGGTCTGATTAGCGAAAACAGCCGCGAAGCGCGTTATGACATTGAACTGCAAGACACTTATAGCGTCTCAGATAGCCTACGCCTGATCAGTGGCTTAAGTTATCGTTACGATCAGGCACGCTCAAAAACCTTTTTGAATGGCCGACTACGTAAAGATATTATCCGTGGCTTTAGTCAGGTTGAATGGTACCTAACCGATCACTGGCTGCTCCAAGGTGGCGGTATGCTTGAACATGACAGTAGCGCTGGCGACGCTTTTTCGCCCCGCTTAGCCGTCAATTATCTGTTAACTCCAGCCCATGGTTTGCGGGCGGTCTATAGCGAAGCTGTGCGCTCTCCTGATATGTTTGAACAACATGCCGACTGGCGTTACCGAGTGCGCGACTTACGCCCAACAGTTGCGGGCAACAGTGCTGCTGATTTTTTTATCAACTCAAAAAGTCACGGCCAACTGAAACAAGAAAAAATCAAAGCCTATGAACTGGGCTATAACGGCCATTTTGCACACCAACGTGCCTCGATTGATATTAAAGTATTTGAAGAAAGAATCAGTCGGATGATCAGTCACTCACCACGCTTAGAGTCATTTAACTTAACCAACAATGATCACATCAAGTTCACTGGCACCGAGCTTGAAGCCAACTGGCACGCCACTCACAACGACCGTTTACGTGTGAGCTATGCCTATATTAACGAGCGCGCCAGTCATAAGCTTGATCAAAAGGTGTCACCACCACACAGCGGCTCAATCAGCTGGATGCGCAACTGGGGGCGCGACTGGAATGCCAGCGTGATGTACTTTGCTGCACAACAACTGCATCAACAAGACTTACAACTGGCCACATTCAGGGTGGCTAAATTGTTTTATGCACCTCACACACGCATCACCATAGCGGGCAATCTACAAAAGACGTTAAACAACCAGCCCATAGGACGCACCAATAACAAGGACCGCTCACATGATTATGCATACGCTAGCGTGCAGCTGGAGTTTTAAGCCAGCACAGCTGGCCAGCATATTGCGTTTTATAGCACTGTGCAGCGTATTGTGCGGCATCAGCTTTTCGTCTTTAGCGCAAGTTATTCTCAGCGCCGAACGCGACACTGAAACTGTGCGTCTGTTTGCACAAGAACTAGCCGATTCTATGCCCGAACATAAGATCATTTATATGCCGCGCACCCAACTGCAGCAGCAAGATTCTTTTGCTGCTGATACACAATTAATTCTGTTAGGCCCTGAGCTACTTGATTGGCGCTTACAGCTCAAAAAAAGCCAACCCGCCACGCTGATTTTACAAGTCAGCCGCACGCAAGCCTATCAACGTTTTCAGGATAAGCACCCACCACACCTCACGCTGATTTGGAGTGACCCACCCATTGAGCGTCAAATTGCTTTATTAAAAACCATGCAACCCGGTATACGCGATGTCGGTGTATTGTTTAGCGAAGAGAGCTATTTTTTACTGCCCGAAATCATGCAAGCCCTGCAAGCCGAAGGCTTACTGATGCATGTGTACAATTGGTCTGGCGACTATATCGCCCGCGGTTTTCACTACTTACTCAATACCACCGAAGCGGTGCTGGGTATTGATGATGCGCAAGTGTACAACTCCAATACTATTAAAAACATTCTACTGAGCAGCTACGCCCGTAAAAAAGCCCTGATTGGCCCTACTGCTGCCTTTATCAACGCTGGCAGCCTTGCCTCGACCTACTCAAGTAAAGAAAATTGGCTGAGCACCCTACGCAAACTGTTAGTAACGCCTGCCACGCAGTGGCCAGATAGCTTGTACCCGCAGGCATTCGAGATACTCACTAACCAGCAAGTGGCCCGCTCTTTAGGTATTCGATCGGACTCTCCTACAGACTTAAAACTGGCACTGCAGTGCTATAGGCCAGCGCCATGATAAAAATCTTAGGTGGCAGTATCCACCGCCACACTCTCTTTGTAAGTTTATTACCTGCAGTGTTGATTGCTTTTTTACTCACCGGCTACTTTACTTTGGCGCGCTTAAACTCTCTGCAAGATGAGCTTGCTGATGCTGGGCAACTGATTGCTAACCAGCTCGCACCCGCTGCTGAGTTTAGTGTGATTTCAGGCAATATAGATGCTTTAGAGCCTTTGCTACAGGGCGTACTGAAACACCCGCACATTGCATTTATTGAAATTTATAACAATGATAATCAACGCTTAAAGCGCAGTGAAAAAAAACCAATAAAGTCCAGTATCGCTCCCACCTTTCAAGCGCAAATCAACCGCCAAAGTATTGAACTGGAGTCGTTTTTCCTATCATCTACAGCCCTATCTCCTGCAGGTAACAGGCTTGACGAAGTGATAGGTCGCGTGGTGGTAGGCATGACCGATAGCACTCTCAAACAACAGCAATTTCAGACCTTAGTGCGCGCGCTCTGGTTGATTTTTTTGGCCTTAGGTATTATCTGGGCATTGGCATATCTATTAGCCCGCAGCCTCTCAATACCTATTCTGGATATGCGCAAAAAACTCAAAGCTTTGGATGCTGGCAACTACACTACACCGGCGTTAACCACTATCGATAATGGTGAACTGGGCGAACTGAGCCAACATATCAACCTGCTCAGCCATACGCTCAACCAAGCGCAGCTCGCGCAACAAAAATACACCCAGCAATTACAACAAGCACAACATGAAGCAGAACGAGCCAACCAAGCCAAGTCAGATTTTCTAGCCATGATGAGTCACGAATTACGTACACCTATGAACGGTGTACTTGGGATGTTGCAACTACTTGAGCAAACTCAGCTCAGCCTGGAACAAACTGAGTATACCAATATTGCTCACACCTCAAGTTTGCAAATGCTGGATGTCATTAACGATATTTTAGATTTCTCACGCCTTGAGCACGATGCCTTACAACTGGAATGCATTGCTTTTTCTCTGGATGATATTTTCACCTCGCTGTATAAAAGTTTTAAATACAGTACGGAAAAGAAAGGGTTGCAGCTTAATTTCAATATACCTAGTGAATTCGCATCCCTGCATGTTGAAGGTGACCCCACGCGCTTGCGACAGATTTTAGTCAACCTATTAGCTAACGCATTAAAGTTTACCCTCGAAGGCCATATCGACTTAAATGTGCACTGGAGCGTTCTCGACCACAACCAACTGCGCTTACATTGTGCTATTTCTGACTCAGGTATAGGCATTGCCCAAGAACAATTGGACTCAATTTTCAATGCCTTTCATCAAGCCGACCAAAGCATTTCCAGACGCTACGGCGGCACCGGCTTGGGTTTATCCATTGCTTACACCTTAGCCGAGCAAATGGGCGGAAGCTTAACAGTGAGTAGCAAAGTTGGCTTGGGCTCGACTTTTATACTTGAAGTGCCTTTGCATCATATATAATGGCCACCACCATTAAGGTGTAAGGATAGGACACAGGGTGTTTTTGTCTGCTGGCTGGCATTGATAGTGATTAACCTGTGACTTATAAGTCGTATGCGTGGTCTAACCATGCAATTATGCTCAACTTGAGACTTTGCTCTAGCACTCAGCAGCGCAAACAAGCTGACAAAAGGCTTAAGTTGAATAGAGTTTTTTTGTGAAGCGTTATTAAATGTGTTAAAAACACGCTCATACGTTGAACAAAACCATTAGCTTGATGGATATCCATCGCCCATGCAGTACACGATTAGGCACGTTGAGGAGCCCGCATGACCAAACAAAACGCCTTCACCTACGAAGACCTGCTCAAATGCAGCCGAGGAGAGCTCTTCGGACCAGGTAACGCGCAATTGCCCGCACCGAATATGCTTATGATTGATCGCATCGTGCACATCAGTGATACCGGTGGGAAATACGGCAAGGGAGAAATCACTGCCGAATTGGATATCACCCCTGATTTATGGTTTTTCGCCTGCCACTTTGAAGGTGATCCAGTGATGCCAGGTTGCTTAGGCCTTGATGCCATGTGGCAGCTGGTTGGTTTTCACCTCGGTTGGCAAGGTCACCCAGGTCGCGGACGCGCTCTGGGATCAGGTGACGTGAAGTTTTTCGGTCAGGTTTTACCGACTGCGAAAAAGGTCACTTACCAAATCGACATTAAACGCACCATTAATCGTTCTTTAATTCTCGCTATTGCCGACGGCACCGTGAGTGTTGATGGTCGCGAAATTTATAGCGCTGAAGGTTTGCGTGTCGGCTTATTTACTTCCACAGACTCTTTCTAAAGGATGACCAGTATGCGTCGTGCTGTAATCACCGGAATGGGCATTGTTTCTTGCCTAGGTAATGACAAAGATACCGTAGCTGCTAATTTACGTGCAGGCCAGACT
>DATERP010000132.1:0-6388 GCA_035271385.1 Thiopseudomonas sp.
GGACAAAAGAGACTCAGTATCTTAGTAAGTAATAAAACCTAATCAGGTAACCGAGGGTTTCTAGCCCTCAACCTTACCCAACACCCTGCATGCAGCTCTGCACAGGGCATTTCACTAAGAATGATGAAGCTTAATCCAGCCATCGCATAATTCGTACAAGTCCTGAGACTCTAATTAAGCATTTGATAACACTTAATTTATTTCTGGAGTTTTAGAGCTACGCAATGGGCCTTTACCGGTAATGCCACAGGCCATTGACAGCACTATTCTTCGTCAGACCCTGTGATCAAGCTCAACGCATTGCTGATAGCCACTGGCGATACCAAAGTAGCTTATCCAGCCGCGAAAATACTGACCGACAGCACGTAAAAAACAGCCGTGCCCTAAAAAGACTTACGGTCAAAATCTGCCAGATCAAAAAACCTAGAATTTCAAAATGGGCACGCACAGGGCACGGTTTGGGCACAGAGGCTTTTTAGGCAGTTTTTAAGACAGGAATTGCAGGCATAAAAAAAGCCCTAACTTATTGAAAGTTAAGGCTTTAGTATCTGGTTGCGGGAGCAGGATTTGAACCTACGACCTTCGGGTTATGAGCCCGACGAGCTACCAAACTGCTCCATCCCGCGGCGCAAATTATAGCGTCTTTTCCAGCCTTGTCAAACGATTACTGAATATAAATACAGTAATCGCATATTTATATACGTTCTAATGTTAAGCTAGCCAGCGCACAGACACTGTATATAGGGGTTACAGAGGTTTTGAGTTCGCGAAAAATAATTCACATTGATGCCGATTGTTTTTATGCTGCTATTGAGGTGCGCGATAATCCACGCCTCCAGGGACGCGCTGTGGCCGTCGGTGGTGCTGTTGAGCGTCGCGGCGTGGTGGCGACTTGTAACTATGAGGCACGAACTTGGGGTGTGCACTCTGCCATGCCCATGGCGCGTGCGGTTAAGTTGTGCCCTGATCTAGTCATTATTCAGCCGCGCATGGATGTGTATAAGGCTGCGTCCAAACAGATTCATCACATTCTGCATGATTACACCGACTGTATTGAACCGCTCTCGCTGGACGAAGCTTTTTTAGATGTCAGTGACTGTGAGATGTGCTCAGGCAGCGCGACCTTAATTGCTAAAGACATCCGCAGCCGTGTTTGGCAAGAGCTGCGTTTAGTTGTGTCAGCTGGGGTCGCACCGAATAAGTTTTTAGCTAAAATCGCTTCTGACTGGCGCAAACCCAATGGCTTGTTTGTGATTACGCCTGATGAAGTCGATGATTTTGTCTTGGCTTTGCCGGTCAAAAAACTGCATGGTGTAGGTAAAGTGACTGCTGGAAAACTGGCCCGTATGGGCATTGAAAACTGCGCGCAGTTACGTGAGCACAGTGTCGTGCATTTAAGCAAAGCTTTTGGCAGCTTCGGTGAGCGTTTATGGTCATTGGCTCGCGGCATTGATGAGCGGCCGGTGGAGCCCCACAGCCGGCGGCAAAGTGTCAGTGTGGAGCGTACTTTTGAGCACGATCTGCCTGATCTAGCCGCCTGCTATGCACAACTACCCTACTTGCTTGCTGAATTAGAAAAGCGTCTGGGGCGCTTAGATCAAAGCTATAGTCCAGAAAAGCCTTTTGTAAAAGTAAAGTTCCACGACTTTACCCAAACCACCATTGAGCAAGCCGGTGCGGCTCTGGATTTAGACAGCTATCGTTTATTGATCTCGGCAGCTTATCTGCGCGGTAACAAAGCAGTGAGGTTATTAGGCGTCGGAGTGCGCTTACACGATCAGCAACAACAGGATGCAATCCAACTGGAGTTATTCTCGCAATGAAAGCCAAAGTTAGATGCCTAAGCGGTTCTAGGTCGTGCTGAACTGGATGACCTATGCTGGGCTGGCCTTATCTGCATTGATTGCTGCCACCTTACTGCCGATGCAATCGGAAGCAGCCTTGGTCGCCCTGCTCGCTCTCGAGCCGCGTGCTGTTTACTCGCTGGTACTGGTTGCAGCGCTGGGCAATATCATCGGCTCCCAAGTGAACTGGTGGCTGGGCACGCAAGTACAACGCTGGCAAACACGGCGCTGGTTTCCAGCATCAGCCACACAACTACAACGTGCGCAGCAGTGGTATCAGCGCTACGGGCGTTGGAGCTTACTTTTAAGCTGGCTTCCCGTTGTTGGTGATCCGCTGACCTTAATTGCTGGCGTGTTACGCGAACCTTTTTGGCGCTTTACTCTGCTGGTAACTATCGCTAAAACTGCACGCTATGCCATCCTTGCCTATGTAACTCTGTACGTCTTGCAACCATCATAGCCAGCGTCTCAAATGCATCTGCTGATCAATACAGCGCTGCACCGTTCATAGGCTGAAACTGCACGCTACTGTATGATAAGCGCATATTTATTTTTTGAGATTTATATCCATCATGGCCACTTCATCTTCTGCACCAAGTACTGCTGCATTTAAGTTAAAAAACATCAACCCTGAAGAATATCGTCAGCAAACCCGCAAAGCGACTTGGATCATCATCGTTGCCTTTGTTGCTTTAGCCATGCTGCTATCGAGCTTAATGGTAATGTTCTTTGGCGAGCCCGGTGGTGACAACTTTCGTTTAAATCTAGCAGGCGTGGCCACTGGCGTGTTTGTGACGGCAGGATTGGTGCGCTCAATCTTCAGTAAGCAACCTTGGATGGCCGCGAATGTGTACGGCTGGCAACTCAAGCGCAGTTTGATGAGTGTGACCAATGTCATGCATAACGTCAAAGCAGGTGTTGCTGCGCAAAAGCCTGAAGCGCTTAAGCTGTTACGTTTTTACCATTTAGGGGTGATGCAGATGCACCGCTTGGAAGGGAATACCAGTGAAATAAGCCAGATGGTGGCTGAGGTTGATGCTCATAAACTGCATCTAGAAGAGCTGGGTATCGATCCGGATCAACAACAACTCAACCCTGACTGGATCACATCAGTTAAAGCTAAATAATCCCCATGCATACCGACATCTAAAAAAGTGCATGGCATAGACAACATATGCCATGCACGCTAACCATTTACATCTGCTTAATAGTATGAATATCGTCTTTATTAATACGTACCGGCTTACCATCAAGTTGCTTAAACTCATAAAAGCCACTGTCATCATCAAACTTTGGCTTGCTGGTCGTTTCTAGCTGCGTACCGTCTTTTAAAGTGATCACTGTGGGTGAAGAACAACCAGCTAAAGCGACTAAAGCTGCAGCAGCAAACAGTGCGGTAAAGTATTTCTTGCTCATGGGGCTATCTCCGTTATAAACATCAAGACTTCAGTAGTACAGACTGAATATATTGCTTACAAGTTCAAATTAACATGATTTTAAGTTGGCAAAAGTTAAATACTGAGATCCTCAACACTTAACTGATCTAAATCATCCAACCATTCCTTGGGTGCATCACGCCTTAGACACAGTTGGCACTGCTGGGTTTCTACATCAAAAAGAATCACAGCCTGTTTTTTACTTAGAGCAGCACGCACTCGCTCAATGCGCACCTCTAAAGGTGTTTGATCACCATTATCCATGCCATCACGAGTCACAAAGTCTTCAATGAGGCCGGTGAGCGTGTCTGCTGCAAGCTGTTCAAAAGGAATTAACATGATTTTTTCAAGTCTGTAAAGGGAACTCTACTTTAGCACAGGCTGCTCTTTTCACTGCAGGATTGCCTCAAGGCTTCGCGAAAAACTCTTAGAAACTCTAGATCAATCGCGCTACACTCAAGCCTTTAAATATGCATGCAACTCCATCGTCACCCAGTAGTGATGCCGCCCAAAGTTTAAGCGCCAGCGAGTCTGGGGCCAAACCCTATACATATCTGTGTTGATAATTAAGTGTCTTTATTATGAATGACCTATTACAAGCCGTCTTAGCCTGGTCTGGCAGCAGTCCTTATTGGCTGGGCACTGCAATTTTTATTACTGCTTTTTTAGAATGCTTAGCGCTGGTCGGTATTGTGTTGCCAGGCGTGGTGTTAATGTTCGGCTTGGCGGTCATTGCTGGTAGTAGCACCCTAGGCTTACCCACTATTTTATTGCTGGCTTGGCTGGGTGGTTTAATCGGTGATCTTGTCTCCTATGCTCTAGGGCACAGCTTTAAAGAGAAAGTCCCACAACTGCCTTTATTGCGCACAAACCGACACTGGCTGGTCAATGCCGAGATTCATTTCGAGCGCTATGGCGCATTAAGTTTACTGTTAGGTCGTTTCATAGGCCCTTTGCGCCCAGTCCTACCCTTGGTTGCTGGCATGCTATCGATGCCATTCGCACGTTTTGCAGGAATCAGTTTTGTTGCTGCAGCGGGTTGGTCAATTGCCTATGTATTACCGGGCTGGGCGGTCGGTGCGGCCTTTGATTTAAGCCCTCCCCCTGGCTTTTGGTTACAGGCGGCATGGATCATTGGTTTATTAGGGGTAGCAGTCGCTATCAGTCTATTTGGCTGCTTACGCGGTTGGCGCAGCAGTAGCCTTATCAGCACTGCGGTTTTCTCTCTGCTACTGATTGTGTTGATGCTCAACTGGCAACATTTAGTTATTTTTGATACCTATTTACATGATTTAAGCCAAGCCACACGTGCACCTTGGTTAGATCATCTTATGGTACTGATCACTCGACTCGGCGACTTCTCTACCCAAGTGATTATCAGCGCCATACTCTGTGCACTGCTGCTTTTTGCAAAACAATATAAAGCATTACTCTTCAGTGCTAGCACCTTAGTGGTGACAGCAATCAGTAATTATTTCTTTAAGTTGTTTTTTGAGCGTGCGCGCCCTGCAATTCTACTTGAGCCTTTGCATAGCTTTAGTTTCCCCAGCGGCCACAGCGCTTCGGGCTTTGCGTTTTTTCTAGTATTAGGGGTACTTGCAAGTCGACAACAGCCGCAACGCTGGCGGGTCTTGTGGATATTAACGGCATTAATCCCTGCGCTGTCTATTGCATTATCGCGCGTGTATTTAACGGCGCACTGGCCCACTGACATTTTAGCCGGCAGCTTACTGGCAAGCGTGGTGTGCTCTCTGAGTTTACTGCTAGTGCAAGCTAAACACCCCATTCGCGCACTCAGTGCCCAACAGTGGCAAATCATTATACCGATTCTGTTGATTACCCTAGCAGCACTACTGAGTTGGGACCTGCCCAGCGCATTACATAAATACGCTTATTAAGGCTCGATAAAAGTTAGGAGACTGCCCGCATAACTGCGCGGCACGTCTCCCAACCCTATTTTGTGACCCAAAGCTATAAGTCACGTAACAGACACAGTCTGCTGTACTGCTTACTCAACTGTAAGTTTGCTTAAGTTTTTCTCCAGTATCGCCATACCAATACCTTTGACTTCAAGCAACTCATCAACATGAGTAAATTCACCGTGGGCTTCGCGGTACTCCACAATCGCTCGCGCTTTAGCTGTGCCTACACCATTGAGTTCACGGGCAAGCGTTTCGATATCGGCAGTATTGATATTGACCCCTGGCTGCTCAACGACAGTAACTGCTTGCGCCCCCGCTTCAGCTTTAGGTTCAGCTGCCACAGCAAACAAACTGCCAGCACCGAGTGCTGCTGCTAATAACGTATTTATAATTTTTTTACGCATATACACCTTCCTTGTGATATTAAAAATTGTCAGCCTGTATAAGGGTTTCAAACTCAACGTATGGCTGCAGAGTTCAAAATAGACGCTATAGTTTTTCTGTCAAAATTAAATTCCATAGTGTGAACTGGGTCACAAAAATACTTAGAGTGCAGAGATCGCCAAGATCAACATAAGAATGCTGAACTCGGTACTGCTGCACCGGATTCAGTCAGGACGGCTTAGAAGAAGCCTAGAGGATTGATGTCGTAACTGATAAGCAGGTTTTTAGTCTGCTGGTACTGCTCAAGTGCCATTTTATGGGTTTCACGTCCCACACCTGATTTTTTGTAACCACCAAAAGCTGCATACGCTGGATAGAGGTGTTGACATCCTCCCCGACCTAAAGGGCGGGGATTCCTACTGCTAGACGGCCATGCCCGACCGCGAGAATGTTCTTTGCCGCATTGACATCGCGGTCATCGTGCGTGACACCACACGCACAGCACGTCCATCCTCTTATTCCAAGCCCTGCGATACCTTTCGGCCTGCTGTCGGGCAAAGCGCCACAATTGCTACAGGTTTGGGTGGTGTACGCCTCGTTAACTTCCTTAAAGACAATGCCTGCGTGATCGCACTTATATTTCAGCATTGTTTTTAATTGGCCCCAGCCAGCATCTAATACTGACTTGGCCATCTTGGTTTTAACGAGTTTTAAACTACTGACGTTGCCCACATAGATCTCACCACAGCGATTGACCAGCGTGCGGCTAAATTTGTGCAATGCGTCTTTTCTACGATTGGCG
>DATERP010000133.1:0-2806 GCA_035271385.1 Thiopseudomonas sp.
ATGGTGCAAGCACTGGTTCTAGGTTTGCGTGAGAGTGGTTGCAATGTCACAGATTTAGGCATGGTGCCAACACCGGTGCTGTATTTTGCTACTAACGTTTTAGCGGCCACCACCGGCGTCATGGTCACTGGCAGCCACAACCCACCCGACTACAACGGCTTTAAAATCGTTCTAGCAGGCGAAACACTGGCCAACGAGCGTATCACTGCGCTGCATACTCGCATCGTCACCAACGACCTGCACAGCGGCACTGGCAGCTTGGTGCAAGTGGAGATGCTCCAGCGCTACCTCGATCACGTGATCGGTGATATTAAGTTAGCTAAGCCTATGCGCGTAGTCGTTGACTGCGGCAACGGTGTGGGTGGCGTGGTTGGCCCACAACTGCTCGAAGCCTTGGGTTGCACCATTATCCCGCTGTACTGCGATGTGGATGGCACCTTCCCTAATCACCATCCAGATCCGGGTAAAGCAGAAAACCTGCAAGAGTTGATTGCCCGTGTTAAAGCAGAAAAAGCCGATATCGGTATCGCTTTTGATGGCGATGCTGACCGTGTTGGCGTGGTGACTAACAGCGGACGTATTATCTTTTCAGACCACTTGATGATGTTATTTGCTAAGGATGTGTTATCACGCAATCCCGGTGCAGATGTGATCTTTGATGTGAAATGCACACGCCGCTTAGCCACTGTCATCAGTGACAATGGCGGCAATCCCATGATGTGGAAAACCGGTCACTCATTGATCAAAGCGAAAATGCGCGAAACCGGTGCCTTATTAGCCGGTGAAATGAGCGGTCACGTGTTCTTTAAAGAGCGTTGGTTTGGCTTTGATGATGGGATTTACAGCGCCGCACGTCTTCTGGAAATCCTCAGCAAAGATGATCGCGATGCTGATGCGGTGTTTGCCTCATTTCCAGTGAATCTATCTACACCAGAAATCAATATCGAAGTCACTGAAGAAAACAAATTCCAGATCATCGAGCGCCTACAAGCTGAAGGCCAATGGGGCGATGCCAGCCTAACCACATTGGATGGCATCCGTGCTGACTTCACCAAAAGCTGGGGCTTAGTGCGCGCTTCGAATACTACGCCGATGCTGGTATTGCGCTTTGAAGGCGAAACGGCGGATGATTTAGAACAGATCAAAACATTATTCCGTAAACAATTACTGGCGCTAGTGCCAGATCTTGACTTACCTTTTTAATTTAGGAGCCCGCCCCAATGAGTTTAAAACGTGCTGATGCCGTCCATGTTGCCGAGGTTCTCTGCGAAGCTCTGCCCTATATCCGTCGCTTTGTTGGCAAAACCTTAGTCATCAAATACGGCGGTAACGCCATGGAAAGCGAAGAGCTGAAAACCGGCTTTGCCCGCGATATCGTCTTGATGAAAGCTGTCGGCATTAACCCTGTAGTGGTGCACGGCGGTGGCCCACAGATTGCTGACTTGCTCAAACGCCTCAATATTGAAAGCCGCTTTGTCGAAGGCATGCGCGTGACTGACGGCCAAACCATGGATGTAGTGGAAATGGTGCTAGGCGGTCAGGTCAATAAAGATATCGTGAACCTGATCAACAGCCATGGCGGTAGCGCGATTGGCTTAACCGGTAAAGATGCGCGTTTAATCCGTGCGCGCAAACTCAAAGTCACGCACCAAGATGCCGATATGAAAGAGCCTGAGATTATTGATATTGGCCAAGTCGGTGAAGTGGCTAGCGTCAATACAGACTTGTTGAATATGCTGGTCAAAGGTGACTTTATTCCAGTGATTGCGCCGATTGGTGTCGGTCCTAATGGCGAGTCCTACAATATCAACGCTGACTTAGTTGCGGGTAAAGTAGCCGAAGCACTGCATGCAGAAAAGCTGATGCTGCTGACTAATATTGCGGGCTTGATGGATAAAGAAGGCAATGTACTGACCGGCCTTAACACCGCACAAGTGGATGAACTGATCGCTGACGGCACGATTTACGGCGGCATGCTGCCCAAGATTCGCTGTGCTTTAGATGCAGTACAAGGTGGAGTGAATAGCGCGCACATCATTGATGGTCGTGTGCCGAACGCTGTTTTGCTAGAAATCTTTACCGATCATGGTGTCGGTACTTTGATTACTAACAACTGATGTTGTGAGTTGTACCACGCGTTAAAACTGTAAAAGCTGTCACTGATACGCCCGCACTGAACATGCGGGCGTTATCATTTTACTCTGCGCTAGCGTCGCTAATCATGGCGTTGTACTCGTCGGTAAAGAAAAACTTCTCTTCACCAAAGGCCGGTACCAGATCATCATACCAAGTCGCATTTTCATCGTATTTCGCAAAGAAAGTTTGCTGTACCCAATCAGGATTACGACCCTGAATAAAGCGCAAGACAAAGACTTTCTCGCCATTGAGTTCAATAATACTTTGAATCTCAACTTTACCCGGACCCGCACTCATAGATGGTCCACGCGCAGTGCGCGCGAGGCCTGACACTTGCTGAATCGCTTCACGGTAGATCTCAAACGCACGCACTAAAGGCACTTCAAAGTAACGCTTAGCACCGGTGTCACGCTCTACAAACATGTAATAAGGAATAATGCCTAAACGTACTTGTGTACGCCACATGCGCACCCACACGTCTGGATCATCATTAATATGCTGCACTAAAGGCGCTTGTGCACGAATCACGGCACCGGTGGCACGAATACGACGAATTGCTTCACGCACAATCGGTGTTTCCATCTCACGCCAGTGATTGAAGTGCGCCATAATTGCAATGTGCTTACCGCCATCAACCAGCTTTTTAAACAGGTCGAGTAGCTCTTGCGCA
>DATERP010000134.1:0-13034 GCA_035271385.1 Thiopseudomonas sp.
GCTCGTCGATATAGCTGGGCAGATACCCAGTCAGCAACAGGCGTGCATCCAGCGGCAAACCGCCACTGATATGCTGCATCATGCCAAATACCAGAGTGGTGCAATTGGCGGTGACGGTATTGTAAAAGCGTGGCTCATCAAGCAGCTGATTGGCTTGCTCGATATAAGATAAAAACAGTTGGCGCCGAATGTGTTCGGGCATATCGATGCGGTACAAGAAGGTATCTTCACCGCGTATATTTGGACGCACAGCAACGGCATCGCGCTCGTCGGTAGCCAGAATACTCAATTCGTATTGTTTAAAAAAGCCGGCAATTTCATCAAACTTTTGACCTTGTTTTTTGCGAATTTCTACGGAAAAAGTAACGAATTGGTGGTCATCAAAGCCGAATGAGACGAGAACGTGCGCAATGGCCTCCATGCCCCAATGCGAGGTCAGCATATCCACGGACTTGAGCTTGCTTAGATCATATTGGCGGGTTTCCCAATGCGGGGTGTAATCCGTCTCGGAATGCCAAGCAAAGTTGCGCACATTAAACAGGGTGACTGTATCGCCATCCACTATACCGCTGGTCATCTGTGCCACATCGTCTTCCCAGATATGTTGGTTGGAGGGCGTAAGGCTATTCCACCAGAGCAGCAGCACGGCATGGCTAAGAAGATAGATGAATACACCCTGCCACAGGCTTTTACGCCACAGATGTACTAAAGCAAACAGCCAAATAGCGGCCCAGGCTGCTAAGCCTAAGCTCAACCACGGTAGCGTCAGAGGTAGTTGATAATACAGCGCCAAGCCGCCCCATACTGCAGCAAGGGTGATGACTAGTGACACGATTATATTCAGGCTGAGGGTCAGTGCAGAGCGGGTATCAGTCGACATAAGACAATCCATTGGTTTCATGTAAATGGGTATGCAAAATACGGCGCACTTCAACAATGGCCTCAGGAGTTTCCTGCACGCTGTGCCACGAGCGAATCACTTTTTCTGATTGCGCGCCGGCTAAGTGCGAACTTTTATAAGGCACCACGCCGTCACTGGATTGCGCCAGACTCAGGTCGGGTGTGTCGTTACCGATAATTGAATGGTAAGGCACCTTATCTGAGATGGGTAAACTTGCAGCTAAACGCACAAAGGGATCTTGGTCGCTGAGGTTGGAAATACTATTGAGTGGGCGTGTCAGCGGTGCACCACTGGCGGAGCTGGGGTCAACTAGCAACTGTGCAATCTCGGTAATACGTCCGAGCATCGATACGGGCAATTTAATCACCCCGGCGGCCCAACGCGAAAAGCGGTTTTCGGCAAAAGGTGTGCCGCGGTGTGGAGAGGCAATAAACACGGCACGGCTGGCCTGTGGCATTGGCTTAAACCACACATAATTTTTGAGTTTTTTACGTGCTTTTTCCTTGCGTTCGCCTTCGAGTTTATAGAGCTTGACCATCGGATCCCAAAAATTATCACCCGAGTTAGATACCAATAAACGCGCCAAGACTCCGCCCATGCTGTGGCCAATTAATACCACATCTTGAGAGGCGCGATTTTTACCCTCAGTATCAAAAGCATGCAAAGTATCTTGAATGGCTTTGCGAATCGCATGTTGGTTAAAGGCTAGTGGCGCATTGGTGGGGTAATACACCTGCCACACTTGATAATTTTTGCGCAGGGTTTCATCGCCAAGCACTTCATTGGCCACATTAATCCACGCTTCGGGGCTGCTGGCTAAACCGTGCAGCATAATAATCACCCGACGGTTCGGGTCGTAGGGCTGCATTAAGTATACTCGGGGCTTTTCTAAAACCTTACCGCGCCCAACCAGTGTTAGCAGCGACTGACGGGCAAAGCCCGAGCGCGCTAACCATAGGCCATAACCGGAAGTGAAATTAGCCGCTAAGGGCACTTGAGTGCCTGCTAGGCGGACACTGTCGCGGCGATAAGGGTCAAAACCAAGTAATTCCACGGTTTGTGTATTAATAATGTCGTCCAGAGTGTCACCCGGGAAACGCAAAATTGCCGTTACCGCAGGGAATGGGGTTTCGCTAAAAGCATCCTCGCGGCTGTTTTTATTGACCACACGTCTGGCCGTGACGGCAACTAATTCAGCGCCAATGCCATCACGACGGTACTGGTTGCGCAGCCCTTTAAAGGTGAGCGACGAGGCGGGAATCAGTTGTTCTGGAATTTGCTGGCCCTCAGCTAAACGTACTTCATTGAGTTGGCCGCTAATCTGCCAGTATTTTGAAGTCACGCTAAAACGTCCGTGCTCATCAATACTGTCAAGCAAGTGTTGATGGTGATGATTAAAGGTGCGGGTCACCATTTGCTGTACGGCAAAGTTGTAGTAGTCGCGGACTTGGGTTTGGCGATCTTCCAGCGCACGTTGGCTAGGGGAGCGTTCGGTAAAAAACAAATATGCATAGGCATAGCGTGCGCTTTCTAAGTAAGCATTGAGCACGTCGGCAGCGAGCACGCCTTCATTGACTTTCTGATCTATCGCTAAGGCTTCTTGCAGCCACAACTCAGCTAAAGCAGAAACGCGTTGCTCATTATCCAGGCCAATATTTTCGGCAAGGCTGCTGCGACATTCTTGTGGTGCGTTACGGCATTGTTTTTCATTCACGCCCACAACTTGTAAAGCTACACCGACGGCTGAGCTCATTTCACCTGTGGTTAAAATATCACCGCGGCGTTGTGACATATAATCATTGGTACTGACCGAAACACTTTTTACCCCAGCGCAACCGCTCAGTAAAATACAGCTAAACATAATCAGAGCAGTGGTGCGCCAAGCGGGGAAATTCAACACGTTGTAGCCTATGCAGTGGTGGCAGTGGTGGATGCGTAAAGATTCAGGCGCTCGCAGGCTATAAAGGACTGCGAGGCGCTAAGATAGTCTGAAGGTTATCGCGCGCTAAGGCTATGGGGTGTCACATAATTTTATGCTGACTGATTGGTCAAATAATATACAGTAGTCGGTAGAGTGTTTTCGTTGCCGTGAGAATTTAATGTGATGGGTGCCGCAGGACACAATAGGCTCTTAAGTGTTGTTTTCCTTGGACGATGAGTGTGGCAAGGTAAGGCCATATCAATCGGAGTACTACTAATGCAAAAGTTTAATGTGTATAACCCCACCCAAATTATTTTTGGTGAGGGCCGGATTGCTGAGCTTGCTGAGCATATTGCTGCAGATGCACGGGTGATGGTGTTGTATGGCGGTGGCAGTGCTGAGCGTAATGGCACCTTAGCTGAAGTGAAAAGTGCATTGGGTGCACGGTATGTGCAGATGTTTGCGGGTATTGAGCCCAACCCCAGCTACGAGACCTTGAGCAAAGCTGTGGATATTGTGCGTGCCGATAAGATTGATTTCTTGCTGGCAGTCGGTGGTGGCTCGGTGATTGATGGCACCAAGTTTATTGCTGCTGCGGCATTATTTGAAGGCGATACTTGGAGCATCTTGCAACAAGGCGGCACTAATATAAAGCAAGCCTTACCTATGGGGACCGTCCTCACTTTGCCAGCCACGGGTTCGGAAATGAATAACGGTGGCGTTGTTACGCGTCTAGCCACAAAAACCAAGCTGCCGTTCCATAGCAATCTGGTCTTCCCGCAGTTTTCGATTCTTGATCCAACTAAAACCTACACTTTACCTGCGCGCCAAGTCGCTAACGGTGTGGTGGATGCCTATGTGCATGTCATGGAGCAGTATTTAACCTACCCAGTGAATGCCTTGGTGCAAGATCGCTTTGCGGAAGGCTTGCTGCAGACCCTGATTGAGATTGGCGAGCAAGCAGTGCACGACACTGACAACTATGACGTGCGCGCGAACCTGATGTGGACTGCAACATTAGCGCTGAACGGTTTAATTGGTGCTGGCGTACCGCAAGATTGGTCGACTCACTTACTGGGTCATGAGCTGACCGCGCAATACGGTTTAGACCATGCACAGACGTTGGCGATTATTTTGCCAAATATGCTGCAATTGCGTCGCAAAGAAAAGCATGCAAAGTTACTGCAATATGCGCAGCGTGTTTGGAATATCACTACAGGTGACGATGAGCAGCGAATTGATGCGGCTATTGCGAAAACCCGTGAATTCTTTGAAGCAGTGGGCGTGCGCACACGCTTAAGTGACTATCAGTTGGGTGCTGAGTGCATTGAGCCCGTGCTGGCGCAACTGCAGGCCCATGGCATGGTGCGGTTGGGTGAGCACCAAGATGTGACTCCTGAGCAGTGCCGTACTGTATTGCACATGAGCCTCTAAAGTTAGGCCGTAGCAGTTTGAGCAGATGATTGATCTGCTCAAACTGTGCTTTAACTCAGCTGATATGACTCAGCTCATCCCGCCGAAATTGATGTACTTCACCTCTAAATATTCATCCAGCCCATATTTAGAGCCTTCACGCCCCAATCCCGATGCTTTGACTCCGCCAAAGGGTGCGACTTCATTGGATATTGCGCCCGTATTGACACCCACCATGCCATATTCCAAGGCTTCAGATACACGAAAGCAACGGCCAATATCACGGCTGTAAAAATAAGCGGCCAAACCAAACTCGGTATCATTGGCGAGTTGAATGGCTTCTTGCTCATCGCTAAAACGCATCAATGCCGCCACCGGGCCAAAGGTTTCTTCACGTGCGAGCAAAGCGTTGTGGGGCACATCTGTTAGTACAGCGGGCTGTAAAAACGTCCCTTTTAGCACTTCACCACCACAAAGGAGCTTGGCACCTAAGTGTACGGCATCAGCAATATGCGCTTGGGCTTTATCCACTGCGGCTTGGTCTATTAATGGTCCAATACTGACGCCGTCCTCGCGACCATCACCGATGTTTAATTGCTGTACGGCTGTGCTGAAACGCTGGGCAAACTCAGTGTAAACAGAGTCATGAATGTAGAAACGATTGACGCAAACACAGGTTTGTCCTGCGTTACGAAACTTTGCCGCGATCGCTCCGCTAACCGCTGCTTCAAGATCCGCATCGGCAAAGACAATAAAGGGTGCATTACCACCGAGCTCTAGCGATACTTTTTTAATGTCTTCTGCGCATTGTTTGAGCAGAGTGCGCCCTACATCAGTGGAGCCGGTAAAGGACAGTTTACGCACCAGAGGATTGCTACTTAGCTCACCCCCAATCGCGCTGGCGCTACCGGTGACTACGGATAACACACCATCAGGAATACCGGCTCGTTGCGCCAATACCATTAAAGCTAAGGCACTAAAGGGTGTGGCAGATGCGGGTTTAATCACCATGGTGCAACCGGCTGCTAAAGCAGCACCGGCCTTACGCGTAATCATGGCAGCAGGGAAATTCCACGGGGTAATCGCCGCGCAGACGCCAATGGGTTGCTTGATCACCATTAAGCGCGAACTGTTGAGTGGGCTGGGAATGGTATCGCCGTAGGCGCGTTTACCTTCTTCGGCGAACCACTCGATAAATGAGGCTGCATAAGCGATTTCGCCGCGAGCTTCGGTTAAAGGTTTGCCTTGCTCAAGGGTCATCAATAAGGCTAAATCCTCTTGGTTTTCTAGCATCAACTCAAACCAGCGCCGTAGGATTTTTCCGCGTTGTGCAGCGGCTTGACTGCGCCATGCGGGTAGGGCTGCATGCGCTGCGGTAATCGCCCGCTGGGTTTCGGTCGTACCCATTTTTGGCACTGAGCCTAAGAGCTCGCCATTAGCAGGATTGTGCACAGTGATACTTTGCGCAGAATCCGCCGCGCACCAATGTCCGCCAATACATGCCTGTTGGCGCAAGAGAGTAGGGTCGCTTAAAAGCATGCGGGCCTCCGGTTTACGAGGTAAAAAATGAGTCACTACTGTAGCGCAGACGTTAGGCGCTGGCATATATCTGCTGTGATCAAGTTGTATCGAAGGTCGGTTGTGCAGAAGGCTATTGGTGCAAGCGTAGATTTTACAGTTGCAGAGGGTTGTATTTGTGCGCTAGTAGGATGCGTGGGTGTTGGTGATAAAATGTACGCAAATAAAAACCCCGAGCAAAGCCCGGGGTTTTCTTAAATCAACGCCAGTTCCCTATGGGTTACCAGTGCTGTTTTATCGCGCTTAGTCCACTAATTTAAGTGAACCATTCATCAGTGCAAAGTGACCTGGGAACGAGCAGAAGTAGGTGTAAGCCTGGCCTTCTTGTAGCTTGCTCACATCAAAAGTTACGCTGGTCTCTTCACCACCGCCAACCACTGAAGTGTGGGCAATCACACGCTCATCAGCATCGTTTACGTAGTTTTTATCTAAACCTAGAGCCATGCCTTCTTGTGCTACGGTCTGGTATTCATCAGATTTAGCCAAAACCCAGTTATGACCCATTACAGCGGCTGGTAACTGGCCAACGTGCTTTAGGGTTAGCGTGAATTTCTCACAGCTTTTCTTTACGTCAATTTGTGAAAGGTTAAAAGTCATTTGGTCTGTACCTTCGATTGTGGCTGCACAATCATCGGCAAATGCAGGCACAGCCAAAGCAGTTAGTATTGTTGCTACAGCTAGTTTACGGATCATAATAATTCCTTGCCTCTTTCAATGGATTTTCAGTGTATGCACTCTAGCAAATGTTAGAAGAGCACTACAGCACTGTAACATACTGTAAATATCTTGAAGGCAACAGAGAGGTTTGAGCAAGGAGTTGGTAAGAAATTCAACACATGAGTATGTAGTGGTGTCGTGACATAGTGAGCCTTGCCACCAAATTTGGTTCGTCACTTGCAAAAGCTTGTGCTGCTCATGCCATTTGAGCTGTGACTTACGTATCTCATCAGTATGTTTGCTAAAATGCGGGCTTCTTGGATATTTTCTGGCGTCATCAGCACTCACTTATTTTAATACGTGGCGCTGTTTAATTTATTAATCTCTAATTGGGGTGCTTTGCCATCAATACCGATGTTCGTTATGTGCTCTGGCTTCTAGATTTTTTATCCGAAAGAGGCTGTGATACTGAGTCCTTAATCAAAACTCACCAGCTGAATAATCTTGACCAGCTGGATGTGCCTATTAGCAGTGCTGCTCATAGAGCACTGCTCGCTGATGCTTTACGTATGACTGGCAATACAGGCCTTGGGCTAGAAATAGGTTTCCACCGCTCACAGGCCACCTATGATCAACTGGCCTATTTAATGATGAGCTCTTCAACCCTGCGCGAAGCAACCGAGCTGGGTTTGCGCTATCAAAATTATCCTGGCCGCTTCTCAGGTAATGAAATCATCACCACTTTCAGCGAAATTGATGGCCAAGGTTGCTATCAAATTAATACTAAAGATAGTTTAGGTGAATTTAGACTGCTGGCAGTGGAAGATGTGCTGAGCAGCATCATGAGTACTGCACGCTGGGTGCTCGGCCGGCCGCTGCCAGTCACCAAATTGCGCTGCGACTATCCTAAGCCGCCGCATTTCGATGCCTATCAAAAAATATTTGACTGTCCCATCCACTTTGATGCGCCGGTCATTCAATTGTTCTTTGATGCAGATGTGCTGGACCAACCCTTACCCAATACCAGCCCGCAAAGCGCCAGGCTGTATGCCGCCTTGTGTGAAGAGAAAAGTATCGCCCGCCAGCAAGGCGATGTGGCTTGGCGTCTATCACAAATCATCGCCCAAGATTCCGCTAACCCACCTGAAATGACTGAGGCCGCTGCGTTACTGCACTGTAGCCCTCGTACTCTCAGGCGTCGCTTAAAAGCCGAGGGCTGGCAGTATCAGCAGCTGATTGATCAAGTGCGCACCATTCGAGCGCGCCGCGCGCTCAGCGACCCTACGCTGTCTATTACCGAGATTGCTTTGCAGCTTGGCTTTGCCGACCACTCGGGCTTTCTACGTGCTTTTAAAAAGTGGACCGGACTGACTCCTTCTGAGTTTCGCAGTAGGCTCCTCAATTAACCGCTAACTTGTCCCTTAAGGCTTGTTTTGTGGCCACATATTGCTATTAAAGATGCAGATGCCATCTATAGAATCGAAGGTCATAACAATAGTAATAAGGAATACAGGCCGTGTTAAAAACTGATCATGTTAACGTTGAGATGCTAAAGAAATTTGCACCTCGGCCAGGCGCTCGAGACCTACTCCCTGAAATTTCCCCAAAGGCGCAAGTGGCTTTAATGTGCCGCATTTTGTTCGCCGAAGGCTGGGATGACCACATTGCTGGACATATTACCGTCCGCCAGCCTGATGGAACCATTCTCACCAATCCGTGGGAATTAGCTTGGGATGAAGTGACTGCAGACGATATTGTAACCATTGACGCTGAGGGCAATGTACTCGACAGCGATTGGAATATCACTCCAGCAATTGGTCTGCACTTACAATTACATAAAGCACGTGCTGATATTCATGTTGTCATCCATAACCACCCCAAGTGGAGTGGTATCTGGGCTTGCTTGCAAGAAGTACCGCCTATTTATGACCAAGCCAGTGCATACTGTGGTGTAGATATACCGATCTACAACGAATACCTCGGCACCCTAGATAATAACGAAGCGTGTGCCAGTCTTATTGATGCTCTGGGTGAAGATGCCAGATGGGCGCTCCTGGCTCAACATGGTGCCCTAATTGTTGGTAAAGACCTGCGTCAAGCTCATCTGCGTGCCGCAACCTTAGAGTGGCGTTGCCGCCGTGCTTATGAAGTACGCCTTGCTGGTGGTGCTGAGCCTCTGTCTAACAAAGTGGTCGAGGAAGTCAGCCTTCCTGATCCAAATGGTTTCCCATTCCTGTGGGAAGCGATGGCCCGCCGTGAACTGCGTCGCGACCCTAAAGTCCTTGGTTCTTGAGGTATTAACATGACAATTACAATAAAAAAACTCGACAATATTGGTGTTGAAATCCTCGATTTTGATATCAACCAGCCTTATACCGATGAGCTGAAAGAGCAACTGCGCTCACTGTGGTACGAGCACGGTGTACTGGTCTTTCGCAACCAAAATATCAATCCTAAAAATCAAATTGAGTTCAGCCGTATCTTTGGTCCTTTGCAGATGCACCCATTGAAGGCAACCACTTCAGCTGAGAACCCTGAACTGTTTGAACTCGAAAACGGTGGTGATAAAGATAAGCACATGACAGCCAGTTATAAGGGTGAGACCGTAGTAGGGCGACTCGACTGGCACATTGACCTGCACTACACCGGCAAACCTAATCATGGTGCAGTACTGACTTCAGTTGAAGTGGCTGGTGAAGGCGGCCTTACTGGTTTTGGTGATCTTGCTAAAGCCTATGAAGCCCTTGACGATGAAACTAAAGCGCTGATTGAAAAAATCGAAGTTGCTTATGCTTTTAGTATGCAACGCCGCAACATGCGTTATGTTGACTTAGAAGGGTATGAGCCAGGCCCATACAGCCCTAAAAAACCTGCAGATGTGCGTTTCCCGAACTTTCCAGAGTCTGTTTACCCTGCGGTGATGATCCACCCAATTAGCGGTAAAAAAGTATTGGGGATTGTCGAGCAGTTTTTAGATCGCGTGATTACGCCACACAAAGTGGGCTTGTCGAATGATGAAGCAATCGACCTGCTGAAGCGCCTTGTTGCACATACGCGCGACCCCAAATTCCATTACTTCCACAAGTGGGAACAAGGCGACATGGTGCTGTGGGATAACTGGCGTGCAATGCACTGCGCGACAGGTACTCCACCAGGCGTACGTCGCCGTATCAATCGCACCACTATCGAAGGCAACCATACCCTAGGTCGAATCTTGAACGACGAATAATATATAGGTTTTGTGGTGCTCTTTGCGATATCTCAGTTTGGTAAAGATATTGCCAAAATTGCGCTTTAAGCTGTGATGCTCCTCTTGCCTTTAGGCAAGAGGAGCAATCTTTTACTAATTCACTTGATTTAAGACTGGCTGGCCTGAAAAATAAGTCGCTAAGTTCTCAAATGTTAGTGCAAACATTGCCTGCACTGTCGCTTCAGTAGTGCTCGCCATATGCGGTGTTAACACAACATTGGGCAGGTCTTTTAAAGCTTGCGGTACATGCGGCTCATCACTGAACACATCAAGACCTGCAGCTAAAATTTTGCCCTCTTGCAGAACACAGATCAGGGCCTTCTCATCAACAATAGAGCCACGGGCTATATTAATTAAGACCCCACGCGGACCGAGTGCAGTGAGTACTTCCTCATTGATCATGCCCTGTGTTTCAGGCCCAGCACTGGCACAGATCACCAAGAAATCTACGTCTGCAGCAAGTGCTTTGACATCATCATGCCAAGCGTAAGTCTCATCTGATTTTTTTGAACGCCCGGTATAAGCAATGCTCATACCAAAAGCTTCAGCACGTAACGCAACAGCTTTACCGATACGCCCCAAGCCAACTATACCCATGCGTCCACCGAATACGCGCCCTGTCATAGGATAACGTCCCTGCACCCACTCTCCGTTACGCACATACTGGTCAGCAGTGTGAATTTGACGCGCTGCACATAACAGAAGTCCCATAGTGAAGTCAGCAATATCCTCAGTGGACAAGCCCGGAGTGTTGGTTACACACACATTGTGCTGACGTGCTGCATCTAAATCGACACCATCATAACCAACTCCCAGAACTGAAATAATTTCCAGTGCTGGCAATTTAGCGATGAGTTCTCCTGGGACTGTCGACTCAGCACTCGATACAATTGCTCGCACGGAAGGTGCTATTGCTAAAAACTGCTGTTTATCTAATGCAGAGTGCAAGTGACAGTTATAATGCTCACTTAAGTTTTTTAATATCGCTTCAGGTAAATTAATTAGAAATAATAGATCCGGCTTCATTTTTTATTGTTCTCTTATAATTATAAAATATCATGGGTAGGCTGCTTAACTGCGCACTTCTATATACTAACAATGCTTACCTTAGAACAGTAGGTTAATCATGGGCTTTTCTCTGCTTTTCTGTCTAAAATTACAGCGGGTAACCTCTTTCTATACGTTAAAACTCTACATCAGTCTGCGTTCTGATCAGTTGTGAGTGCAATAAAATAATCACATATAGAGAGTTCTTCACTAGGGGTCACTTATAAATGGGGGGGGATTACCACATCACTTATATGCATGCGCATACACACTGCATTAGCATGAAAAAACAAGGCGATAATCTGTCAAGATTATCGCCTTAGTTGGTGCCCATCATTGCGTTTGCTCGCTACAAACCTGCACTTTCTAATGGGTAGAGCTGCTAGTCACCATCTTTGTTCGTACACTTTTAGCATCAATGTTTGCAGTCGCGCTGTATGGCTCTTGCTAAGACGCTAAATTAGCTTTTAAACCTTGAGTTTAGCTGCGATTTTAGCCACATGCGCACCTTGATGGCGAGCAATAGCTAATTCACGCGGATCCGGTTGGCGCGAGCCATCACCGCCAGCAAGGGTCGATGCACCATAAGGTGTACCACCGCTCACTTGTGAGATATCAAACAGCTCTGGCGTGGTGTAACCGATGGGCACAATAATCATTCCGTGATGGGCCAGCGTGGTCCAGGTTGAAGTGATGGTCATTTCTTGGCCGCCACCGGTACCGGTTGAGGTGAAGACGCTGGCCACTTTACCGGCCAGCGCGCCTTTCGCCCACAGGCCACCGGTTTGGTCGAAGAAGTTGCGCATCTGCCCGCTCATGCTGCCGAAGCGCGTTGGTGTCCCCACGATAATGGCATCGTAATCCGCCAGCTCTGCTGCTGTCGCCACCTCTGCCGCTTGATCCGTTTTACCGCCGGCATTTTTAAAAAGCTCAGCATCCATAGTTTCTGGCACACGCTTAACCGTCACCTCCACCCCCGCTACGCCGCGTGCGCCTTCGGCAACGGCATTGGCCATGGTTTCGATATGGCCGTACATAGAGTGATAAAGAACCAATACTTTAGTCATTGTGTTTCCTCTTTAATAAGACTTAACTTTGTTGATGTATTTTCTAGTCGAGGCCAGTAACTCGCCAAGCATTCCCTCGATGGGAAAGCTTCTGTTAAAGGTTCAAGCCGTACGCTGTGCGCAACTGCATCTAAGTCCATAGCGCACAGAAATAGCACCTTTTATGCGACGTCCACTAGCACTATTTCGCTGTCCTGCTGAGCACGCACTTTAAGCAACGACTCATCGCTGATCGCCACACCATCACCGGCTGCAGCAACAACACCATTGATCTCGATCCGGCCACTGGCGGGCACTAGATACACCTTACGGCCTGCGGCAATCGGATACTCAGCGCTTTGCCCGGCCGTTAAGGTAGCGGCCACCAAGCGCGCATTGGCACGAATCGGTAGTACGTCGGTATCTCCAGCTAAACCACTGGCCAGAGTGACAAAAGAACCACTGCGCTCGCCCTTCGGAAAAGGCTTAGTGCCCCAAGTCGGTGGCAAGCCTTTTTCATCCGGCATAATCCAGATTTGAAAGATCTGCGTGGCTACATCCTCTTCATTCATTTCACTGTGCAGGATACCGGTGCCGGCACTCATCACCTGCACATCACCGGCTTCAGTACGGCCACGGTTGCCTAAGCTGTCTTGGTGGGTAATCGCACCGCTGCGCACATAGGTGATGATTTCCATATCGCGGTGCGGGTGCGCTGGAAAGCCCGAGCGCGCGGCAATGGTGTCATCATTCCAGACACGAAGATGCCCCCAGTGCATGCGTTTTGGATTGTAATAATCTGCAAAAGAAAAATGGTGGCGCGTATCCAGCCAGCCATGCTGAGCGCCGCCAAGCTCGTTATAAGGTCGTAGTTCAATCATGGTAAAACCTCCTGCGGATATTAAACGGCCTGACCGCTCAGTTAGCCTGATTTCGCATCAACAATCACTTACGGCCATGTGGTCGAGTAAAGTCCAATACTGGCCCCGCTGGCACTACACCGGTTGGGTTAATGGTGTCGTGACTGCGGTAATAGTGTTCTTTGATATGTTGCATATTCACCGTCTCAGCCACACCCGGCCATTGGTACAGCTCGCGCATATAACCAGCCACATGCGGATAATCTTCAATCTGCTTGAGGTTGCACTTAAAGTGACCGTGATACACCGCATCAAAACGAATCAGTGTGGTAAACAAACGCCAGTCTGCTTCGGTGATCTG
>DATERP010000135.1:0-4244 GCA_035271385.1 Thiopseudomonas sp.
ATCTTGCCCGGTGTCGAGCGTCCTTATTTGCAACCTGAACGCCTCAATGGCATGTTTAAAGGTTTTATTGACTTGGTGCTTGAGCATCAAGATCGTTATTACGTGGTGGACTATAAGTCAAACTGGCTGGGTGATGACGCAGCAGCTTACAGTACAGCGGCGATGGATGAGTGCGTATTAACCTATCGTTATGATCTGCAATACACCCTCTATATTTTGGCACTGCATCGCTTACTAAAGTTACGTATTCGCGATTATGACTACGACACCCATATGGGCGGTGCGGTGTATATGTTCCTGCGAGGAGCCCACAGCGAGACCCAGGGGTTGCATATAGCCCGACCAGCCCGTGAGTTGATAGAGCGCTTGGATGCGCTGTTTAAATCCAAGGCCCAGGAGGCACAATCATGATGCAGCAAGGACAACTCTTTGGCGAAGACAATCTACAACCAGTTATCAGTGCTACGCAGACCACAGCACCTCAGTTGGATATTGCTGACTACTTAGCGTCGCGTGACAACCTGATGTTACTGCTCAATCAATGGCTAGACGCAGATTGGTTGCGTGCGCTGGATGTGGCCTTAGTCAAATTGCTGGCTCAACTAGAACCCCATGCTGAGCCGTTGGCTTTGTTTGCCACAGCCTTAGTCAGTCATCAGCTTGGACATGGGCATATTTGCTTGGATTTACACAGCGTATTGCGTGACCCAGATTTAGCACTGTTGCTGCCGCCTGAAGGGCGTAAAGCCGAGGAGCAGCCACCGTTACCGTCGCAATTGTTGGCAGCGGTGAGTATCTCACGCTGGGTGAGTGCTTTACAGGACAGTCATTTGCTGTATCAGCAGGGTAGCCAAGCTGCTAAACCTTTAGTATTGATCGATGAGCGACTGTATTTATACCGCTATTGGCATTACGAAAGCAGCGTGGCTCAGCGTTTAGTGCAAAGCATTGATACAGTGATGCCATTGCCGACTGATTTCCCGCAGCGTTTAACTGATTTATTTAGCGAGCCTTTAGTCGTGGATGGCCAGCGCCAAACAGACTGGCAAAAAGTGGCCTGTGCGATGGCTGCGCAAGGTCAACTGACCTTAATTACCGGTGGACCGGGTACGGGGAAAACCACTACCGTGGTGCGCTTGTTAGCTTTACTGCAACAAAGTGCCTTAGCCAGCGGACAAGCTCTGCGCATTCAGTTAGCGGCACCGACAGGTAAAGCTGCCGCACGCTTAACTGAATCCATTGGTCAGCAAGTGTCTAAGTTATCAGTGACGGACAAGGTTAAAAGCCATATTCCTACCGAGGTCACCACCTT
The DNA here is from genome assembly GCA_035271385.1 of Thiopseudomonas sp. Taxonomy (GTDB): domain Bacteria; phylum Pseudomonadota; class Gammaproteobacteria; order Pseudomonadales; family Pseudomonadaceae; genus Denitrificimonas. The sequence goes on from DATERP010000135.1 coordinate 1,313, forward strand.
GCACCGTTTGTTGGGCAGCCTACCCAATACTCGGCATTTTCGTTATAACAGTACCAACCCTTTAGTAGTGGATGTGTTGGTGATTGACGAAGCCTCGATGATTGACTTGGAAATGATGCACGACGTGCTGCAGGCTTTACCTCAGCATGCACGTTTAATTTTACTTGGCGATAAAGACCAACTGGCTTCGGTAGAGGCGGGTTCGGTGCTGGGTGATTTATGTGCTGATGCACAGCTTGCCTACTACACGCCAGAAACGCAGCAGCAACTTGAGCAACTGTGCAACGAAAGGCTGCATGCCGAACCTTGGTGTGAGGGTGATGCGCAGCAGCATCGCTTGGCACAACGCACAGTGATGCTACGTCACTCACGCCGCTTTGGTCCTAACTCTGGCATTGGTCAGTTAGCCTCTGCAGTGAATGCTGGAAACGCGCAGCGCGCTTGGGAGTTATTGCACAGTGAAGCAGCCGATATCAGTTATTTACTCACCACACAAAGCCATGCTGCCGAGTTGGATAACATCCTACTCAACCCCTCAGCCCAAGCTGAGAACGACTTAAATAGCGCGGGTTATGCCTACTATTTACAGATTTTGCAGCAACAGCGCCCGGCGTTGGCTATAGCCTTGAGTGAGCCGGACTGGGAAGAGTGGGCGTGTAGCGTATTAAAAGCCTTTGACCAATTCCGTTTGCTCTGTGCTTTACGCAAAGGTGAATTTGGCGTGACTGGTCTCAATGAGCGTATTGCTGAAGCCTTGTGCGCTAAAGGTTTAATCAGTAGCACCGAAGGTTGGTATGAAGGCCGCCCGGTATTGGTGACGAAAAACGACTACAGCCTCGGCTTGATGAACGGCGATATTGGCATTGCCTTATGGCTGCCCAATGACGATGCCACTGTAGAAAATCAGCAGCCGAAGCAGGTGTTGCGTGTGGTCTTTGCACGCAATGATGGGCAAGGGCGCGTGCGTTATGTGCTGCCGAGCCGTCTGACTGCGGTAGAAACTGTGTTTGCCATGACAGTGCATAAATCTCAAGGTTCGGAGTTTGCGCATACCGCTTTGATCTTGCCAGACCGTTTAAACCCAGTGTTGACTAAAGAATTGCTCTATACCGGTATCACTCGTGCACGAAATAAATTCACTTTGATTGAAGGCCATTCGGGGATTTTTGCTGGAGCAGTGCAGCGCAGAGTAGAGCGTATTAGTGGTTTAAATCAGGCAATTCTGGCACTGGGTAGCTCACTTTAGTTGTTTAAAGTATTTAAATAGGCTTTAAATGAGCTATACCCTTACAAAAATCAGTGCTTTCATATATATTTGCCGCCCATTAAAAGGTGTGTTTGCTGTATTTCACCAGCGCACCAGTTACAACTTAAAAATTAAGGCTGATGCGTTTTAAAGTGACACTAGTAGAGAAGATAAGATTGAATCTTGCAGGCTACTTTGTCGCATATTTTTAACGTTAAATAAGTCTTAAGCCTTTTTTGCACGAAGTATGAGAGCTGATTGAATAGAGCCCTCATTTTTATATTGAAGTAATAGGAAGACCATATGATTTTTTCACCATTAGCACGCGCTATCACTTTAGCCACTGCTGGCAGTATTTTTATGGCGGTGCCTTCATTGGCGAGCGCTGCTTTTATTGAAGACAGCACCGCGAGCTTGGGCTTTCGTAACTTGTATATGAATCAAGATACGCGCCATGAAGCAAACACTATTGATAATGAGAAAGCTAACAAAACTAAAGCTGAATGGTCACAAGCGATTATTTTAGACTACAAGTCTGGCTTTACTGAAGGTACGGTAGGTTTTGGTATTGATGTTTACGCTGCCACTGGTATCAAACTTGATTCAGGTCCAAACCGTACTGCAGATACTTTCCCACAGCGCAGCAATGGTAAGTCAGTTGATAATTTTGGCAAACTCGGTGGCACAGCAAAAGTCAAGCTGTCTGAAACCGTTTTGCGTGTTGGTACTTTAATGCCACGTCTGCCTGTTATTCAGAGCAACTTGGAAGGCCGTTTATTGCCACAAGTGTTTACTGGTGGCATGGTTACTTCAAATGAAATTGAAGGTTTAACTGCAAATCTTGGTCACATTGACCGTGTTAATCAGCGTTCTTCATCTGACCATGAGCGCATGCAGATGAACGTCTTAGCTAAAGGCCTAAGAGACAAAAAAACTGGCAATACGCTGACTGGTAAAAACAACAAGAACTACACAAGTAATTCGTTTGATTTTGCTACCCTAAATTACAAGTGGAATGACTCGCTAGCCACAGGCTACAGCTTTGCACGCCTGCAAGACTTGTATAAGCAGCATATGATTGATGCTGTACACGTATTGCCTTTAGGTGATAAGCGTTCATTGAAAACTGATGTACGTGTTTCTCGCTCCACCAACGATGGTGACTTTAACGTCGATAACAAAGCGTTTTCAGGTATGACCACCTATAACTTTGGCTTTAACAAGCTGGGTTTGGGCTACCAGAAAATGACGGGTAAAACAGGTTTTGCTTACGTTAACGGTACAGACCCGTTCCTAGTTAACTATGTTGCTAACCGCGACTTTGCTGCGAAAGATGAAGCATCATGGCAGATCCGTCACGATTACAACTTTGCTGGCGTTGGTATTCCTGGCTTAACCATGTTCAACCGTTACGTTAAAGGTACCGGAGCTGATATGGGCCGTGTTGCTGGTAAGAAGAAGGAAGGCCGCGAGTGGGAGCGTGACTTCGACATCAGCTATGCTTTCCAAGAAGGCGCACTGAAAAACTTCAACGTACGCTGGAGGAACTCAACGGTTCGTTCCAATGTCAACAAAGACTTGGATGATAACCGTCTGATCTTGGCTTACACCTTACCTTTGTTGTAAGTTGAGCGGCACGTTACTCTGAGTACGTGCCCGCTTTTGTTGGGTTAACATTTGTGTGCA
>DATERP010000136.1:0-4321 GCA_035271385.1 Thiopseudomonas sp.
TTCTTCCAGTGCTGCGTTACCCGCGCGCTCACCCAAGCCGTTAATCGTACATTCCACTTGACGCGCACCCGCCACCACCGCAGCTAAGGAGTTAGCTACCGCTAAACCTAAGTCGTTATGACAGTGTACTGAGAAGATGGCTTTATCGGCATTGGGCACACGATGAATCAACTGACTGATTAACGCTGCGTACTCGTGCGGAATCGAGTAACCGACAGTATCCGGAATATTAATGGTGCGCGCACCGGCATCAATCGCCGCTTCAACAATGCGGCAGAGGAAATCAATTTCCGAACGGCCGGCATCTTCACAAGAAAACTCAACATCCGCGCATAAATTGCGTGCTTTTTTAATCGCTCGCACAGCCTGCTCAACCACTTGGTCAGGCTGCATACGCAGTTTATGTTCCATATGAATCGGACTGGTGGCAATAAAGGTGTGGATACGACCGGAATTAGCACCCGCCAAAGCTTCAGCTGCACGCTCAATGTCACCATCTAACGCACGCGACAAACTACAAATAGTGCTGTCTTGAATAGTGTCAGCAATGGCTTTCACTGCTTCAAAATCACCCTGACTGGCAATCGCAAAGCCTGCTTCAATGACATCCACACGCATGCGCTCTAGAGCTTTAGCAATGCGCAGTTTTTCTTCTTTGGTCATCGAAGCGCCAGGGCTTTGTTCACCATCACGCAAGGTGGTATCAAAAATAATAACGCGGTCACTGCTGCTCATAATCTTCTCCTGAAGGCTGCCAGTCGCTGCTGGGCAAGCAAACTCTAGGTCTTTGTGCAGGTACATCCGTGCACAAAAACATTTTTATAATAGGGGTATAAGTACTAGATTAATCCTCGAGTCTGTCGAGGTCTAGCGGCAATTCGTCGTACAGCGCTAAGCTGCGTTGTGCACTGCTAACAAGGGTCCATAGCCAAGTTTTAACGCGTCGGCAATTGCGCCTCAATACTGTCTAATAAACGTTGTAAAGCACCTTGATTGCGCTGCAACACTTGCTGCGCCGCAGCACACATCTTTTGCACTTGCGCAGGCGTAGTCCATAACTGCGCTACGGCCTGCGCCAACGCTTGAGTATCGGCAACTTGCTGCAACCCACCGGCCTCAAGCAACTGCTCGGCAATCTCTAAAAAGTTAAAGTAGTGCGGGCCGGTTAAAGTCGGTTTCGCCAAAGCAATCGGCTCGAGCATATTGTGCCCACCATGCTCGATTAAACTGCCGGCCACTAAGGCCACATCAGCCAATGCATACAAAAACAACAACTCACCCATAGTGTCACCAAGCAACACTTGATGCTGCGCGTTAACTGCCGCTTGGGTTGAGCGGCGCTGCACCTGCATACCTTGCGCTACACATAAGTCATGCACCGCTGCAAAGCGCTCAGGATGGCGCGGCACTAAAATCAATAAAGCATCGGGAAACTGCAGCAATAACTGCTGATGCGCGGCTAAAATCAGTGCATCTTCACCTTCATGGGTACTGGCAGCAATCCACACCGGGCGCTGCGTCGCTTGCCACTGCTCACGCAATCTTTGTGCGTGTTCAGGCAGCGCAGCGTCGACACGTAAATCATATTTAATCGAGCCTGTAACAGTCAGCGATGCGGGGCGCGCACCTAAATCGATAAAACGCTGCGCTTCGGTGTGTGTTTGCACGGCTAAGACACTGAGCTGCTTGAGCATCGGCGCCACCAGCTTAGGAAAACGCCCATAGCCACGTGCCGAGCGTGCTGATAAACGCCCATTGGCCAGCACCACAGGAACATTTAAGCGCGCGCACTGATTGATATGGTTGGGCCAGAGTTCAGTTTCCATCACTATCGCCAAGCGCGGCTTAAGGCGCTGAAAAAATCGGCGTGAACAGATGGGTAAATCGTAGGGCAAATAACAATGCTGCACACTATCGCCAAATAGGCTTTGAATACGCTCAGAACCCGTGGGCGTCATGCAGGTCACGGTAATGGGCAAGTCCGGATACAGTTGCTGCAACGCTCTCACCACCGGCGCTGCGGCAATGCTTTCACCCACAGATACCGCATGCAGCCAAATACCACCCTGTTTAAATTCAGGTAAGTTGATAGCGAAACGCTCAGCAATGCGCTTGGCGTAGGCCGGTGCTTTGCGCGAACGCAGCCATAAGCGCACGGCAATCACTGGTACGGCAAGGTACAGCAGCAAGGTATATAGGGTTCTATTCATAGTGCTAAAGTTTAGCAAAGGCGCGGCGATAATACTGCGCTCGGTTATACTGCTGCTATATTTTTTACGAGAGGCGTCTATGTCACTCACTTTAAACACTGATATTGCCATTATTGGCGGCGGCATCGCCGGCTTATGGCTCAATGCGCAATTGCGCCAGCGCGGCTTCAATACCCTGCTGATTGAACAAAACAGCCTCGGCGGCGGCCAATCAGTCAAATCCCAAGGGATTATCCATGGCGGGGCTAAATACGCTCTGCATGGCGCGCTAACCGGCTCATCGGAAGCCATTGCTGAGATGCCTGAACGTTGGCGTAAAGCGCTGAATGGTGAGGGCGAGATCGACTTGCGCGGTGTACGTCTGTTATCCGACGCGCACTATTTGTGGTCACCGGGCTCGATTGCCGGCAATCTCACCAGCTTTTTTGCCAGTAAAGCCATGCGTGGACGCGTTGACCAAGTCAAAGGCAAAGCGTTACCTGAAGCATTGCAGCACAAAGATTTTAAAGGCCGCGTCTATCGTTTATCCGAACTGGTGCTGGATGTACCTAGCCTAGTATCACGCATGGCGCAACTGGCGGGTGATAGCTTGCTGCATGCGCAGACCATCACCCCGCGCTACGAAAACGATAGATTAGTTGGCGTACAAGCTGATGACTACAGCATCAGCGCACAGCGTGTAGTGTTGTGCGCCGGTAGTGGTAATGAAGATTTACTGCTCAGCTTTGCTCTGCAAAAACCTGCACAACAATTGCGCCCGCTGCATATGGTGCTGGCCAAAGGCCCGGCTTTATTACCCTTGTACGCGCACTGTTTAGGCGGCGGCAGCAAACCACGAGTGACAGTCACCACCCACCCTGCGGCCGATGGTGAGTGGGTCTGGTATTTAGGCGGTAATTTAGCCGAAGCCGATGGTGTCGCCCGTTCAGAAACGGAGCAAATTCAAGCGGCTAAAGATGAAATAGCGCAACTGCTGCCTTGGGTATCACAAGAGCACACGCAGTGGGCCACCTTACGCGTCAATCGCGCCGAGCCGGTGCAATCTGGATTAACCCGCCCGGACAATGCCTTTGTCACTGAACAAGGAGCACTGGTGATTGGCTGGCCGACTAAGCTGGCTTTAGCACCAGATTTTAGTGATCGTGTGCTGAAGCTCTTCGAGCGCGATGCTGTTCAACCTTCGGCAGCACAAAGCTATGCTGATTTACCCCGTCCAAGCGTGGCGGCACCGGTTTGGGAGACCCTATTTAATGACCCTGCATGACTTGCATCGCCCGTTGGGCAGTACCGGTTTTGACGTTTCACCTTTGGGTCTGGGCACCGTTAAGCTGGGCCGTGATCAAGGCGTGAAATACCCCAATGGCTTTACTATTCCTGATGATGCACAAGCTCTAGCGCTGCTCAATCAGGCGCGCGATTTGGGCATCAACCTACTGGATACCGCGCCAGCCTATGGTATCAGTGAAGAACGCTTAGGCCATTTACTGCAAGGCCAGCGTGATGAGTGGGTGATTGTCAGTAAAGTGGGCGAGGAGTTTGTGGCAGGCGAATCTGCCTATGATTTTTCTGCGGCGCACACACGTTTTTCCGTCGACCGTAGCCTGCAGCGCCTGCGCACCGACCATATCGAACTGGTGCTGGTGCACTCCAATGGCGATGATGTGGCTATCTTGCAAGAAGAAGAGGTCTACGCCACGCTTGCAGCACTCAAGCAAGAAGGCAAAATTGGCGGCTTTGGCTTTTCTGGTAAAACAGCGGAAGGTGGGATTCTAGCCTTAGAGCAAGGTGATTGCGCCATGGTCACCTACAACTTGAATGAGCGTGATGAACTGCCGGTTTTGGATTACGCCGCGCAGCACAATAAAGGCATTCTGATTAAGAAAGCTTTAGCCAGCGGTCATATTTGCTTAGCGGAAGGTATTGATCCTGTGCAAGCCAGCTTTGCGATGATTTTTGCACATCCTGCGGCAGCCAGTGCCATTGTCGGCACGATCAACCCTAAGCATTTACAAGCTAATGCTGAGTGCGTTGCTAAGATTCTTAGTAACATGCGCTAAAAACAAAACAGCTGCGCGGATTAAAAACCCTACGCAGCTGTTATTTGCCGATGA
>DATERP010000137.1:0-2540 GCA_035271385.1 Thiopseudomonas sp.
AAGCAAGTGCCGTCCTGCGAGTTTCACCCGATGGAAGCGGTTAAGACCAATATTCTTGGCACTGAGAATGTCTTAGAAGCTGCGATCCAGAACGAAGTGAAGCGTGTGGTTTGCTTGAGTACTGATAAGGCCGTTTACCCAATTAATGCGATGGGTATTTCTAAAGCCATGATGGAAAAAGTCATGGTGGCTAAATCGCGTAACGTCGATGAGACCAAAACCGTGATTTGCGGCACGCGTTATGGCAACGTGATGGCTTCACGCGGATCGGTTATTCCTTTGTTTGTTGAGCAAATTCGTGCTGATCAGCCATTGACCATTACTGATCCAAATATGACACGCTTTATGATGACTTTGGCTGATGCGGTTGATCTGGTGTTGTATGCCTTTGAGCATGGCAATAATGGTGACCTGTTCGTACAGAAAGCACCAGCGGCAACGGTAGAAACCTTGGCCCGTGCCTTGACTGAGATTGTCGGTAAGCCCGAGCATCCGATAAACATTATCGGTACGCGTCATGGTGAAAAACTTTATGAAGCTTTATTGAGTCGTGAAGAAATGCTCTGTGCCGAAGATATGGGTGAGTACTACCGTGTGCCGCCAGATTTGCGTGATCTAAACTACGCAAAATATGTAGACGAAGGACAAAAAGATTTGTCGAAAGTCGAAGATTACAACTCGCACAATACTGAACGCTTAGATGTGGCGAGCATGCAAAAGCTGTTAATGAAACTCACCTTTATGCCTGCTATCCAGCGTGGCGAAAATATTGCAGCTGAGGAGTAAGGCATGCGCGTTTTAATTACGGGAGCCAATGGTTTTGTCGGTAAAAACTTGCAACTGCATTTAGCCGAGCGTAGCGATGTTGAAGTGCTGTGTTTTACGCGTGAGCATAAGCAGGCTGATTTGTTGCAGTGGGTTGCAGATGTTGATCTGGTGTTTCATTTGGCTGGTATTAATCGCCCGCAAGACCCAGTCGAGTTTCAGCAGGGTAATGCTGACTTAACCCAAGCGTTATGCGATGCATTGCAACAAGCGGGTAAAGCCATTCCTGTGGTCTACAGCTCTTCGATTCAAGCAACGGCAGACAATCCTTATGGTGCCAGTAAACGCGCCGCTGAAGATGCTTTATTAGCCTTTGCCAAAGAGAGCGGTGCACCTGTCTTTATTTACCGCTTAGCCAATGTCTTTGGTAAGTGGGCGCGCCCGAATTACAACTCTGCAGTTGCCACCTTCTGTCACAATATCTCGCAAGGTTTGCCGATTAAGATCAATGATCCGGATGCGCAAATTAACTTGGTGTATATCGACGACGTGGTGGCATCTTTTTTACAAGTGCTGGACGGCCAGCTCACACAAACTGGCTTTGTTGATATTGCTCCGCAGTATCAGATTAGCGTCGGTGGTTTAGCTGAGCAGCTGCAAGCCTTTAAAGACAGTCGTGACAACTTGATCACTGAGAATGTCGGCAATGGCCTGGTCCGTGCTTTGTACTCGACCTATGTCAGTTACTTAAAGCCTGAGCAGTTCAGCTACCAAGTGCCTAAGTACGGTGATGAGCGCGGCGTATTTGTGGAAATGCTAAAAACCAAGGATGCAGGGCAGTTTTCATTCTTCACTGCGCATCCAGGTATTACCCGTGGCGGTCATTACCATCACTCTAAAACCGAAAAGTTCTTAGTGATTAAGGGCAAAGCCTGTTTCCGCTTTCGTCACATGATCACTGGTGAGTTTTACGAGTTGCACACCAGCGGTGAGCAGCCTGAAATTGTCGAAACCGTTACCGGCTGGACTCACGATATTACCAACGTGGGTGACGATGAAATGGTGGTGATGTTGTGGGCCAATGAAATATTCGACCGTGAGAAGCCGGATACTTATGCTAAGCCTGTGGGGCGGGGTTGATCATGTCACTGCGAGGCCGTAGACCGTGGCAGTCCATGGTCGGCATTGTGTTGGTTTGCGGGGTGGATTGCTTCGCTACGCTCGCAAAGACAGAGTGGGAGGCGTAAAGGCGCACCGACGTCATTGCGAGGAGCGTAGCGGCGTGTTTATGCTAAGTAGTCTAAGCTATTTCTATCTAGTAGATATTTTGGAGGGTGTATATACATGAGTCCTGATAAATTTCGTGATTTTTTAGCAGATCAAAAGCAGCAGCACTCCCAAGTTGAAACAATAGATTGGGAAGCTAAAAAAGTTACTTGGCAAACCGCTGCAGAGGCATTTATTACTCAAGTTGAAAGTTTTTTAGCTGAGTTTAGTCAAGATATACAATGTCAACGCAAAGTGGTTCAGCTGAGTGAGCAGTATTTGGGTGAGTATGATATTCCTAAATTAATTATTCTGTTGCCTAAGGAAATGATTGAGCTAGAACCAATCGGCACAAATTTAATTGCTGCACATGGCCGTTATGATATGAAGGGTTTAGCAGGCACAGTGAAGTGGGTGTTAGTTCCTAAAAGTGCTGAGAAACCTACAATTTCGGTTCGTATCGCAGGCGAGCCAGAGCTACCAGAAGCTAAGCCTAGCCCAAGTGAATT
>DATERP010000138.1:0-3712 GCA_035271385.1 Thiopseudomonas sp.
ATTTACTGGGGCGCGATTTAAGCACTTTGAGCGCCAGTGCACGCGACCGTTTTCGGGTGGACCACAGCGGCTTTATCTTTCAGCAATTTAATCTACTGCCCTTTTTATCGGTGCTGGATAATGTCTTACTGCCCTGTCAATTTTCCAAAGTGCGCCAGCAACGGGCGATTGAGCGTCATGACTCGATCCACAATGCCGCGCAGACCTTGCTCTGCGCACTGGGACTGCCTGACACCCTGCATCAACAGCGGGCCGGCGAGTTATCCATTGGTCAACAACAGCGCGTCGCTGCAGCGCGCGCCTTAATTGGTCAGCCCAAACTCGTGATTGCCGACGAGCCCACCTCTGCTTTAGATGCGGACAGCCGTCACACTTTTTTAGAATTGCTCTTTGCTGAGTGCCAAGCCGCTGGTGCCAGTTTGTTGTTTGTCAGTCATGATCAATCCTTAGCCCAGTTGTTTGACCGCAGCATCGACCTCAGCCAACTCAATCGCGCCACGCGCCAGCCGGAGATTTAACGGTGCATTTACTTCGTATTGCTTTACGCAGCTTAAATAATCGCCGCTTTACTGCACTGCTGACTATTTTTGCCATTGCGCTGTCCATTACTTTATTACTCGCTGTGGAGCGTGTGCGCACTGAAACCCGCGCCAGCTTTGCCAGCACCATCAGCTCAACTGATTTAATTGTTGGCGCACGTTCTGGCTCGGTGAACCTGTTGCTCTACTCAGTGTTTCGCATCGGTAACGCCACCAACAATATACGCTGGAGCAGCTTTGAGCATTTTGCCCAGCACCCTAAAGTCGATTGGGCGGTACCGCTGTCGCTGGGTGATTCGCACCAAGGTTATCGCGTACTGGGCACCACTGAAGACTATTTCAGCCATTACCAATACGCACGTCAACAGCATCTAAAATTGCAAGATGGGCGCTTCTTCAGCAATCAAGCGCCCTTTGAAGTGGTGCTCGGTGCAGACGTAGCGACGGCACTCAATTATCAGCTCGAGCAAGAGATTGTCTTAGCCCACGGCGTCGCCACCATCAGCTTAGTAAAACATGATGACAAACCTTTCACCGTTGTCGGTATTTTACAGCGCACCGGCACCCCAGTTGACCGCACCCTGCATATTGCCTTAGCCGGCATGCAAGCTTTGCATATTGACTGGCAACAGGGCGCACCTGCCTACGGCAATCGTAAAATCAGTGCGGAACAAGCCTTAAACATGAACCTAGAGCCCACAGAAATCACCGCCATGCTACTGGGTTTAAAAAGTAAAATTGCCACCTTTGCCGTACAACGGGAAATCAACCAATGGCGCGGCGAGCCCTTATTGGCGATTTTGCCTGGTGTCGCTTTGCAAGAGCTGTGGAGTTTGATGGGCACGGCGGAAAAAGCCTTGTTTGTCGTCTCCCTATTTGTGGTGCTGACCGGTCTGATTGGCATGCTGACTGCCATCCTCACCAGCCTGAATGAGCGCCGGCGCGAGATGGCGATTTTACGTTCAGTCGGTGCGCGACCTGTGCATATTGCTGGCCTACTGATTCTGGAGGCTTTTACCTTGGCGCTGGCCGGTATCGCTTTGGGTGTTGCCCTCTTGTATCTGGGCATTGCCATTGCGCAAGCGCCCTTGCAAAGTCATTACGGTTTATACCTGCCTTTATCGGCACCGACACTGTATGAGTGGACGCTATTGGGCGCGGTATTACTGGCGGGTGTATTGATGGGCGCAGTGCCGGCTTGGCGCGCCTATCGTCAATCCTTGGCCGACGGCCTAAATATACGTTTATAAGCCCTTTACTCGTCTAGCACTTATCACTTTGAGATAGCATGACATGCGAAAAATATTGTTGACTGCGTTACTGCTTGGCAGCTTGAGTACGACCTTTGCTGCAGAACTACGCACCCTAAAATGGAAAGAGATGGTGCCAGCCGATGCTCCACCCTTACCTCCACCTGCAGCGCTGCACGACTTTGATCAACTGGCAGATATGCTAGCCGAAAGCGACCCAGCAGCGACGCAGCAATACCCTAATGCGCCGATTGTGCCGGAACTGGACGGGCTGCATGTAAAGCTGTCTGGCTATATCGTGCCGCTGACCATTGACGACAACAGCCGCGCCACTGAGTTTTTATTGGTGCCCTACTTTGGTGCTTGCATTCATGTGCCGCCACCGCCGTCGAACCAAATGGTCTATGTCACCAGCAAAGGTGGCGTGGCTTTAGGTGATATGTGGCAACCCTATTGGATTGAAGGCAAGCTCAGCGTTGCCTCTTTCAGCAGTGATATGGGCGATACCGGCTATAGCGCTGACGCTACGCAAATTTACCCTTATATATTTGATAGCCCAGCCATTAAGTAATTGCACCAATACGCCACACCTAAAGCGTATTCCGGAGACTAGTCAGCGCGAATTAAAGCATTGTCTGGCACGCGACTAAAAGCGCTAGAGATTAAGCTTCTTTATCGCGTAACTCCCCGTATAATACGCGCTCGCAGGAGAGAGAGTCGATTACAACTTGACTCCGCCGAAGGCGCAAACTCCCATAAACGCTCAGGCTCATGTACTGCGACACAACTTAGATTCGCCAACTGGAGAGCGGTTGCTAAAGGCAACCCACCGAAGGGGCAAGCGGCAAACTGCTGCGTAAACTCTCAGGTATACAGGACAGAGGGAGAGGCGTTTTTGTCTGCAGGAGTCCTGTATGCTGACCTATATCTATGTTGTAGCTATTACCGCGGAAGCCATGTCCGGTGCCCTTGCTGCTGGGCGGCGTAATATGGATCTGTTTGGTGTGGCGCTGATTGCTTTTATTACTGCACTCGGTGGCGGTACCGTACGCGATATGTTGCTGGGTAATTACCCCGTCACTTGGACGCAACACCCACCCTATATCTATCTGACCATCGGCTCAGGCCTGGCCACCATGTTGATTGCGCGCTTTATGCATAAGCTCAATCAAATCTTCTTGATTCTCGACTCCATGGGCTTAGTCGCCTTTACCATTATTGGTTGTAACGTGGCGCTGCGCTTAGGCTATGAAACGCCAGTAGTGATTATGGCAGGAATTACTACGGGGATTTTTGGTGGGATTTTACGCGATATTATGTGCAACCGTACTCCGCAAGTCCTGCGCCATGAGCTGTATGCCAGCGTGTCTTTGGCCGTAGCCATTGTGTACCTGGTTTTAATGTCGCAGGGTGTCTCTGACGATATCAACACCCTCGCCTCTTTTAGCTTTGGCTTGGCGCTGCGTTTATCGGCGATTCGTTGGCAGCTGTCCTTGCCGGTGTTCTCCTATTCGCCTGGACGCTGGGGTGATTAAGCCATGGATGATTGAGTCAGCAGATATCCTTTATGGCATACCTGCTGACTCACCTACTACAACCTCAAGTACCAATCACACCGCCATCGAGACGTGTAATCACCATCACACTGGAGCGCGGTATTGAATCGCCACCGAAAGGAAAGTGCGATGGCTCTAACTCTTCGCCTGGATGCTGCACACCAATAAACAAAGTTTTTTGATCCGGCGTAAATGACAAACCAGTTATTTCACACGCCACCGGACCAGTTAAAAAGCGTCGTATTTCTCCTGTTTTTGGGTCTGCGCATAACATCTGATTGTTACCCTGCCCGGCAAAATCACCTTGGTTTGAATAATTACCATCAGATTGAATCCACAATCTCCCCGCCTGATCAAAACCGATCCC
>DATERP010000139.1:0-5558 GCA_035271385.1 Thiopseudomonas sp.
TGCGCTGAAGACAACTCGATTTTTGCTTTTTCAGCCGCTTCTTTTAGACGCTGCATCGCCAGTGGATCACCTTTGAGGTCCATGCCACTGTCTTTCTTAAACTGATCAACGAGGTCATTGATCAGCATATTGTCAAAGTCCTCACCACCAAGGAAGGTATCACCGTTGGTCGCCAACACTTCAAACTGGTGCTCGCCATCCACCTCAGCAATTTCAATCACTGAAACGTCAAAAGTACCACCACCCAAGTCATAGACGATAACAGTGCGGTCGCCTGCTGCCTTGTCCATACCGTAAGCCAGTGCTGCTGCGGTTGGCTCGTTAATAATGCGCTTAACATCTAAGCCCGCAATACGACCCGCATCTTTAGTGGCTTGACGCTGACTGTCGTTAAAGTATGCAGGTACAGTGACAACCGCTTCGGTCACTGGCTCGCCGAGGTAATCTTCGGCGGTCTTTTTCATTTTCTTCAACACTTCCGCAGAGATTTGCGGTGGTGCCATTTTCTCGCCCTTCACTTCAACCCAAGCATCACCATTGTCTGCTTTAGCGATTTTGTAAGGGACCATCTGAATATCTTTTTGTACAACATCTTCGTCAAAACGACGACCGATCAAACGCTTCACTGCATAGAGCGTGTTGTGCGGGTTGGTGACAGCCTGACGCTTAGCCGCTTGACCAACTAGAATTTCGCCATCATTGGTGTAAGCAATGATTGAAGGAGTGGTACGACCGCCTTCTGCGTTTTCTAGAATTTTAGCAACACCGTTTTCCATGACTGATACGCATGAGTTGGTGGTACCCAAGTCAATACCGATAATTTTACCCATTTTAAATCTCCTAAATTCTGTTTAATTCACAGCTGATGCTGGACTGAATAACGTATTAATTAACTTGTTTAACTAGATGGGGCCGTTTATGAAAATTTCAAGCCTGCTCATCAATTTTTACCGGTGGCTCACTCGGCGCTTTACTGACCACAACCATAGCTGGGCGCAGTAAACGACCGTTCATGGCATAACCACACTGGAACACTTTCAACACGCTATTGGGCTCAACATGGATGCTTTCTTCCATGGCCATCGCTTGTTGCTGCTCTGGATTAAAGGGCTCACCTTGTGGATCTAAACGCTCAATTTGGAAGCGCTTGAGCGTGTCCAAAAACAGCTTATAGGTCAGCTCCATACCTTCGCGCATCGGGCGAATTTTTTCATCGGTCGGATCTGAGACTTCAATACCGCGCTCTAAGCTGTCGAGCACAGCCAATAAATCAGTGGCAAATTTTTCCAAGGCAAATTTATGTGCCTTTTCAATGTCTTGCTCAGCACGACGACGAACGTTTTGCATTTCTGCAGCCGCGCGCAAGGCATTTTCTTGCGCAGTCGCGAGCTGGTCTTCTAATTCAGCGATGCGTTGATCTGCTGAGCCTACTTCGGCTTGTTGATTATCAGCATCTAAGTCAGACGTTTGCTCGTCTAAAGTTTGCTCGTCAGTCATGGCACCCTCCTTAACAAAGTCATACAGGTCATTCACCTGCGTTATGCATGGTTATATGGGGCTGCCGCTGACAACTTCAAGCGTCAACATACGAATTTATTTATTTTTTCACACAATACCCACCCAAGCCTGCAAAAACACGTGCTTAGAGCCCTCACCGGCTGTCGGATTTATAGACTTTTTTATAAGAATTACACACTGCCTCTTGAAAACACTGTTTATTTAACTGTATAAATGAACAGCACAACACGGGAGCTGTAGCCATGCTAGTCCATATTTCAGTACAAAATTACGCCATCGTCGACCACCTTGATCTTGAATTGCACGAAGGCATGAGCGTTATCACCGGTGAAACCGGTGCCGGTAAGTCGATTATGCTCGACGCCTTAAGCCTAACCTTAGGCGCACGTACTGATAGCAGCGTGATTCGCCCCGGTGCTGATAAAGCCGATATTCTCAGCAGCTTTGATATATCTCGCATCCCTGAAGCCCAGCATTGGCTCAAAGAGCGGGATTTAGAAAACGGGCCGCACTGCCTGTTGCGCCGCGTGATTACCCGCGAAGGTCGCTCACGCGCCTATATCAACGGCACACCCTGCCCCTTGGCTGACTTAAAAGCCGTAGGCGAACTTCTGATTGATATTCATAGCCAGCATGAGCATCAGTCCCTGTTAAAAACCGACACTCATCGCCGTTTACTCGATGAGTTTGCCGGTGCTACCGAGCATTCACGCGGCATACAAAGTATCGCTCAGCGCTGGCGTAACACGCAGCAGCAATTGGCCCAGCTTAAAGCTAACGAAGAAGAGCAACGCGCACGTCGCCAATTGCTGACCTACCAATTAGAAGAGCTGGATATTTTGGCGGTGCAGGCTGACGAGGTTGAGCAGCTTGAGCAAGAGCATAAAAGCTTAAGCAACTCGGAAAGCCTGTTGGAAAATTGCCGACAAATTATTGATACCTGCAGCGATAATGACAGCAGTAATGTCTTAAGCATTATTGGCTCCTTACTGCAACGAGCTCACGCTATCACTGCAGCGCCACAGGCCTTTGTGCAGGCGACAGAATTATTGGCCAGCGCACATATTCAAATGGAAGAAGCGGTCAGTGAGTTTAATAATTTCGTTGATAATTTTGATGCCGACCCACAACGTCAACAGTGGATAGAAGAGCGTCTCGACAGTATTTACACCTTAGCGCGCAAGCACCGCGTAGTGCCTGAGCAACTGCATGCACTGCAAGCACAACTGCAAACTGAACTCGAATCACTGGACGCTGATGATGCGAACCTTGAGCACTTACAACAAGCAGCCGCCCTACTGGTAACTGAGTTCAACCAAAAAGCCCAGGCTTTGAGCAAACTACGCCACAAAGCTGCGAAAAAACTCGCCAGCGCAGTGATGCAACAACTGCATATGTTGGGTATGCCTGATGGTGAGTTTAGCGTGGTACTGCAGCCTAGTGAGTCCGCGACACCCACAGCTTACGGCTTGGAGAATATTGAATTTTTAGTCAGCGCTAACCCAGGCCAGCCCTTACGTGCCTTGGCGAAAGTCGCATCCGGTGGTGAGCTGTCACGTATCAGCTTGGCGATTCAGGTGATTACCGCGCAGACCTCGCGCGTCCCGACTTTAGTATTTGACGAAGTGGATGTGGGAATTGGTGGGCCGACCGCTGAAATTGTCGGTCAACTGCTGCGTCAACTGGGTGAAAACGGTCAAGTTTTAACTGTTACGCACTTACCGCAAGTCGCAGCCCAAGGTCACCAACACCTCTATGTGCATAAAGAGCGCAAACAAAAATCCACCCACACGGCTGTTAAAGTGCTCAGCCACGAACAACGTGTAGAAGAAGTTGCCCGCATGTTGGGCGGCATCGACCTTACCGAAGAGTCACTGCTGCATGCGCGTAAAATTCTAGCTGATGCGCAGTTGCTACCCATCGCACAACGCGCCTAGCTTGCCGTCACACTGTGCATCTAGCCTGCTATTTAGCAGGCTTTTTCACTAAAGAGATATCAGGCTGCTGCCAATCACCAGAAATATGATAAGTGACGCTGGCAAAGCGCGATAAACGATCACCTATTAATCGATCCACTAAAAACAGCGCCCCACCCACCGCAGGAGCGCCAACCGCAATAGCTGCTAGGGGTAAATTATTGGTCAACGGCAGTGTCACCAGTAAAGTTGCTTTGACCTGATCATTAACCAAGTTCAACTGCCCTTGCAGCTCAAAGTTACTCGACGGGCCTTCCAAAACCAGAGGCGTTTGCGTGCGATACACACCCTTGCTTACTAACAACTGCCCCTTGATTCGATCGTAAGCTAAGCCTTTACCAAACAAGTCAGAAAAGTCTAAGCGTAAACGCCGACCAATCGAATCAAAGTTGAGTAAACCAAACACCCGCAAAGCTTGCGCACTGCCATCCACGCTGGACATCTGCCCTTTACGAAACTGCACCTGAGCATCACCATTGAGCGCTTCCAAGTCAAAAGCTGCCGGTGAACCCGACCAGCGTAAATGTGTATCGACACGAAAGTTCTGACTGGTAATACTCGGAGCAAAATCCCATGCTTTTAGCACATCAGCCATATTGTCACCGCTGAGGCGGCCTTTATACCAACTACTGACTTGGCCCTTCTCACGCTGCCAACCTAACTGCCCATCCACATGCAAGCCTTTAAGCGACAGGTTTAACTGATCAAATAGCACACCATTGGCTTGCGGGCGTGTCTGTAACGCCAAGGCACCTAAATGGGTTTCGCCCATCGATAGCGCATCGATTTTAATATTCAGTGCCGGGATAGTGCGCATATCAAAATCAGCCAATGCATCCTGCTGCTCTGGCTGATTTTTCTCAGCCGCGGGTAAGCGCAGGTGCTTTAAATACACTTGCAAGGGCTGCTGACCTCCAGGATCAACAATCTGGCCCTGCACTTGTGTGCTCTCAAGGCCTAATTGCCAGCCCGATTGTTGTGGGCGGTAATCTATTTTTAAGTTATTGGCCGTCAGTCCAAAACCTTGCACGCGCCGCAGATCCAACTTAGCACTGCGTAAAAACTGCATGCCTTCCTTTTGCGGCACGCTGTAGCGTTGCAGCACAGCTTGCCAGCGCTCAAGATCAAAGCTATTTAAACGACCGGTGACACGCAAGCCGGCTTGGGTCGGCAAGCGCGCTAAACCACCACCCAAGCGCAGCTGTGCGCGGCCCGCCACGATATTATCTGCGGCAGCCGCCAGGCTCAGGCTGACTTGATCAGCATAATCCAGCCAATAACGCCGCTCTGCTCCGGCTAAGGTCATACGCCAATCAGCATAACTTTCTTGGCTGGCAGTTTTACCAAAGGGCGCAGGCAGATCAATAGCTACGCCCAGCAAGCTGGAGTCAATGCGTAACTGACTGTCAGCGCCTTCTAACAACACTCGCAAACGGTATGGCAAAGTACCAGTCACTGGCAGCGGCTCACTGATCTGCGCCCAAGTGGTGAGTTGCTCTAACGGCATCAAGCCGCGCACATCAATATGTGTGCTTAATTCACCGGCGCGGCCTTGGGCACTGATATCACCGGCAAACGCTTGGCCTAAGAATTGGCCTGTCACTTTTTTCGCGCTCAAACCACGCTCACTGTCAAACACAAAAGGCCCAGTGAGCTTATACAAATGCAGGTTCATATCCGGCATTTCCAGCTCGACCTCTTGGGCATTTAAGTCCACCTTAACCTGCACCGGCTGCCGCGCGGCTAAAGGCACCTTGAGGTCTAACACTGCCGGCAAGCTCCCCTTACCGCGCCACTTAGCAAACTCTAAAGTTTCTCGAGCCAAAGGCGTTTTTTGTAAAAAATACAAGCCATCGCTGATGCTGCTCTGTAACTCTGCGTGCAGCTCTAATACCGGTATCGCTCCTGGGGTTGCATGCATCACTTCAGCATAAGCACTGCTGATGGGCGAGTTGAGAATTTTGCCTTGTGCAACGCTGATACGTACACCGCTGTCTTCAATCATCACTTCAGCAGTCGCTTCAGTTAAAGCCGGCCAGCCGGGCTGATACTCAAGCTGGGCAT